>JADLEA010000389.1 GCA_020846365.1 Bacteroidota bacterium | reverse complement strand
TTCGCATCCTGGACGAGCTTCCGGAAGGATTGTTATTGCAAACCGCAGAGGGGCTCCGGCATTTTTCTGCCGCCGCTAAGCCAGGAGAGTACTTCGTTTTCCAGATCGGCCTGCTGGCCCAACGAGGATCGATCGATGGTCTCACCACGGAGTGGACGGATCTGATTGGCTCCCCCAACATTCCTCAGGCCGCCATGACCTGTTTCAATACCTCAGGGATTGATGCGCGCGGCAGGCCGTTCAAGAAGTCTCTACGCGTGCCGGCAGGCAGAATTCAGCCGCTGTGGTATGGCGTGCATATTCCTGAGGCGGCCCGGGGACGCTACCGTTCAACCGTAACACTACGTCCCGGAAATATGCAACCGCAGGATGTCGAGGTTGAGTTGTATGTTGCGGGTGAGACGGTCGTGAACTCAGGGTTTGACCGGGGGAAGAGCCTGTCACGCTTGGCGTGGCTTAACTCCCGGCTCGGATCCGACACGGACATCACGCGCGGTTTTCAACCTGTCCGCCGCGACGGACGCACCCTACACATCCTCGGTCGCACGATCGAGATCGGCGAGAGCGGGCTCCCATCTGCGATAACGTCCTCGTTCGAACCATCCAATCAGTTTCTGCGCGAAGAGAAGAAAGAGCTTCTCGAGGGAGCATTTCGATTTGTCATTGAAAAGGAGGATCGATCCCACATACAACTCGTTCCCGGCCCGCTCGAGTTCGTCGAGGCGAATCCGTCAGCAATCCGCTGGCACGTCACCAACACGAGCAAGGAGTGCGAGATCGTCTGCGAAGGCCGCCTTGAGTTCGACGGGTTCATGGAGTATGCACTCACCTTCAAGACGCTGGAGCCGCTGAACATCCATGACATCCGGCTCGAGGTACCATTGAGGAAGGAATGCACTCCCTACATGATGGGGCTACACCACGAAGGCGGACTCCGTCCACCGCGGTGGGAGTGGCACTGGGACACAACCCGAAACCAGGACATGCTGTGGATCGGAGACGTGAACGGCGGCCTGCGGTTGAGGTGGAAGGCGGAGAACTACATCCGGCCCCTCATCAATCTGTACTACGGCTACGGCCCCTTACACATGCCTTCATCGTGGGGCAACGGCGGGAAGGGCGGCGTCACTGTCAACGACACAGGAGGCGTTTCAATCGTGACCGCGTACTCTGGATCTCGATCGCTAAGCTCCGGAGCGTTGCTGCATTTCGATATGGACATCCTGGTGACTCCCTTCCGCACCATTGACACCGCGGCCCGATGGGGCGATAGATACTATCATGGCGGCGGTACAAATGCGATGAGCAAGATCGCAAAGGCCGACAGCTTCGGGGCAAACATCATCAATATCCATCATGCCGAAGACATCTATCCGTTCATCAATTATCCCTACCTTGACGAAAACGTCCCTGCCCTCCGCCGGCTCGTCGATAGCGCACACCGATCTCAGAAACGGCTGAAACTCTATTATACTAACCGTGAGCTCACGAAGAATCTCCCGGAATTCTGGGCATTCCGGAGTCTGGGCGGCGAGATCATCTTCCCCGGCCCGGCCAGCGCATGCACAACCATCATCAACCCCCGCGGGCCCGATGAGTGGTTGAAGCGCAACGTAAAGGAGGCCTACATCCCCGCCTGGCTCAATCCCATTCTCGAAGGCCCATTCAAAGGCGAGCTTGACCTTGCCGTGATCACAACTCCTGACAGCCGGCTGAACAACTTCTACATTGCCGGGCTCGACTGGATGCTCGGACACATCGGCATTGACGGCGTCTATATCGATGATTCGGCGCTGGACCGGGAAACCGTCCGGAGGGCACGCAAGCTGATCGACCACTACAGGCCCCAGGGAAGGATCGACTTTCACAGCTGGAATCACTTCAATCCCATGGCCGGCTTCACGAACTGCCTGAACCTCTACATGGATCTCCTCCCGTACTTCGATCTTGTCTGGATCGGCGAGATGCGGGACTATAACCGGTCCCCTGATCACTGGCTGATCGAGGTGTCAGGGATTCCCTTCGGCCTCACCGGTCAGATGCTGAATGAGGGAGGGAATCCCTGGAGGGGAATGCTCTACGGCATCACGAACCGTCCGGGATGGGCAGGCGATCCATCACAACTCTGGAAATTCTGGGACCGTTACGCCATCCAATCGAAAACGATGGTGGGTTACTGGGACACACAGAACCCGATACGCACTGGCAACGATCTGGTCAAAGCAACCTTGTACAGAGGAGTCGACGAAAGCATCATTGCGGCTGCCGGTTGGGGACCACGGAATCTTGTCTGTGATCTACAGATCGACTGGAAAGGACTTGGACTGGACCCACAGTCGTGTCGTGTGACCGTGCCGCCCATATCCGGATTTCAAGAAGAACAGAAGAACGTGATGCTTGATCGACTGACTATCCCGGCGGGAAAGGGATATCTGATTCTCCTGGAGACGGCGAGGTAGTCCATGAAGTGGTGCAGATACATCTCGATCCTTCTCCCTACCCTACTGGTACAACCATCGCCTTCTCAGAACGCTTTGCCGGATCAGGTTTTCGAAGTACTTCAAGAAAGCGGGCTTCGCTTCGACCGGCTTGCGCAAAGCTGGGACGAAGGACTTCCGCTGGGGAACGGCATGCTGGGAGCTCTACTCTGGGAAAAGGACGGCCGCCTGCGCATCGCGCTCGATCGTGCGGATCTGTGGGACATGCGCCCCGTACCCCAACTTCTCCAACCCGAGTTCTCTTTCCGGTGGGTGTTGGACCATGTGGAACAGAACAACTACCGTCCCGTGCAGGAGATGTTCGATGTTCCTTACGACCGGGAGGCAACACCTACCAAACTACCCGGCGCAGCTCTCGAGTTCGCAGTTCCCATGGGTGATGCTGTTCAATCGGCCGAGCTCCGACTCTCTGATGCCATGGCCACAGTCGTCTGGAAGAACGCCATGTGGTTGGAGACCTTCGTGCATGCTACCGAGCCACAGGGATGGTTCCGCCTGTCAAATGCGCCACCGGGGCTGCGCCCGGCCATTGTCCCACCTCCCTTTTCGTTGCCGCACGGAGGACACGCAGAAGGAATCAGCGGTCCGGAAGGAAATGATCTCCGCAGACTCAACTATGCATCGCCTGTCATCGCCCAGGGACCAGACAGCATCGTCTATACACAGCAATGCGCGAACGGCCTTTCTTATCAGGTTCGAGTCCGCTGGAAGTACGCCGCTGCCACGGTCATGGTAGGAACGTGGACGATCTCAACCAACACGCCGTATCCTCTCAGCGCAGGAAAATCGCCACGTCTTCTCGTCCCCGACGAGGAGGGATACCAGGAAGCTTATCGCTCGCACACCCAATGGTGGCAACGATACTGGTCCCGGTCCTCCCTGCTGGTGCCGGATTCGATCCTCCAGCGTCAGTGGTATCTCGAACAATACAAGTTTGGAAGCGCCGCCCGTCGCGGCGCACCGCCGATCAGCCTGCAGGCCGTCTGGACCGCCGACAACGGCCGTCTCCCCCCATGGAAAGGGGATTTCCACAACGATCTGAACACTCAACTGAGCTATTGGCCCTGCTATGCGGCAAACCATCTGGAAGAAGGCGCGGGATTCCTAGACTGGCTCTGGCTGTGCAGACCGACCTCAGAACGCTACACGAGAACATTCTACGGCACATCCGGGCTGAATGTCCCCGGTGTCGCCACGCTTAACGGTGATCCGATGGGAGGCTGGATCCAGTACTCATTTTCACCGACCGTCTCGTGCTGGCTGGCCCAGCACTTCTATCTGCAGTGGCGATACAGCATGGACACGACTTTCCTGAAGACACGTGCATATCCGTGGCTGGCGGCAACTGCTCAACATCTTGAAGAGATTGCCATTGAGGGCACGGACGGTTACCGAGAGCTGCCTCTCAGTTCGTCCCCAGAGATCAATGACAATCGTATCGACGCCTGGTTTCGTTCAACCACCAACTATGATCTGGCTCTCATCCACTGGTTATATGAGAAAGCGGCGGAGCTTGCCCGTGAGCTAGGCAGAGTGGAAGATACGAGACGATGGGAGTCAGCACGGTCTCAATGGCCGGAGCTCGCTGTCGTCCCCGGGACGTCCGCTTTGCTCGTGGCACCGGGTGTTCCTCTCGTCGAGTCACACCGTCACTTTTCGCACCTCATGGCCATTCACCCACTTGGCGTGTTGGACTGGGGTCGCAGCGAACGAGAGCGGTCGATCATCTCCGCCTCTCTTTCTGCGCTCGAGCACACTGGCACTTCCTTATGGTGCGGGTATTCCTATAGCTGGCTTGGGAACATGTGGGCCAGGGCCCGGGATGGCGCAAAAGCCGCCGAAGCCCTTCGCACGTTTGCCACCTGTTTCTGCCTCCCGAACTCTTTCCATGCAAACGGAGACCAGTCCGGCACGGGCAAGTCCTCGTTCACGTACCGGCCGTTCACGCTCGAAGGAAACTTCGCCTTCGCAGCAGGTCTTCAGGAGATGCTCCTTCAGAGCCAGAACGGGACGATACTCCTGTTTCCGGCTGTCCCTTCTGCCTGGCAGAGTGCTTCATTCACAGGATTTCGCGCCGAAGGTGCATTTCTTGTCTCCGCGACGCTCGCCGGCGGGAAAGTCGATTCGGCGCACATCATCTCAGAGCGCGGCGGGACGCTCCGACTGATGAACCCATTCCCTGGTGCTCCGCCGATCGTCCACGGCCGGCCCATCGCGACGGAACAACTTCAGCAGCCGGTCATCACGCTCGAGATGGAAGCCGGCAGCGAGATCACCTTCACTAGGGAATCTCCCTGACGCCTGGCGATCGTCCGGTTCTACTTCAGGATCATGAGCTTGCGGGTCTGGACATACTCCGGCGTGTGCATCCGGTAGAGGTACACGCCGCTCGCCAGATTGCGCCCATCGAATTGTACTTCGTGATGACCCGCCTCCATTCTGCTGTCCACCAACACCGCCACTTCCCGTCCCAGCATGTCGAAGACAGCCAGCCGGACCTCCGTGGCGAGTGGCACCTGGTACCGTATGGATGTATTCGGATTGAATGGATTCGGGTAGTTCTGCAGCAGAGCGTACGCCAGCGGTGTTCCCGCCTCCGATGCCTCGACGCCGGTCAACGCCATGTTCCCGTATTGCAGGTGGGCCGGCAGGAACCATTCGAAGAGCAGCTCGGTTTGCGCGGCGTTCAGCATAGTGAACCGTATCTGATCAACGAGGACACTCCCCCCCGTTATAGTAAACCATGCGCTCCCGGTGCCAGCCCCGGGCGCATAGAGAGGTGATGGGTGCGCCGCGTACGCCGGGCTTGGATTCCCCTCCGTGAAAGGTCTCATGAAAATCAGCGCACCTCCTGCATCTGCCGTCGAATAGTCGAACGTTGCCTCCTCGTTATGGTTTGCGGTCATGTACGCGGGGGACGTGGGCTTGAAGTTCTGGTTTGCCAGCGTGTGTGCGGAGTAGTGGTAGTTTACGGGAACAAAGTACTCCAGGTAGGTGAGTGTTTGATTCTCATTGGTCATCAGGAATCTGACCGAGTCGATTGTGACATCACCGGCCAGGATGGTGAAAGAGGCGCTCCCGGCACCAGATCCGACTGGGAACACTGGTGATCCGGATGCAGCGTAGTTGGGCGTGAGAGCGCCGCGCGTAAACGGACGCGGGAAGATCCGCACTCCCCCTGTATCGGTGGTGGTGTAATTGAAGGTGATGCCCACATCAGCGTTCAACGCGAGCGATCGGGGGGATTGCGTGTCGAACTGGATGTTCGAAATCGAGTGGGCACGGTATTCATAGTGGACTGGGATCTTGAGTTCGAGCAGCTCCACAGTCCCGTCCTGACTGGCCATGAGAATCCGTATAGAGTCCACATTCACATCGCCCGCCTCGATCCGGAAAAAACCGCTAGCGCTCCCCGTTCCCGCAGGATACACCGGCGACCCGTGGGCAACATAGTTGGGACTGAGTGTGTCGCCGGACATCGGCCGGGACCATATGCGCACGCCACCGGCCTCCGTTGTCCGATAATCGTACGTGAGAGACACGTCCGCGTTATGCGCGATGCTTGCCGGGGATTCCGGAGTCACCACGATGTTGTAGATCGCGTGCGACGAATAGCGATATGTTACGGGAACATAGAATTCCAGAATGAGGGCCGTCTGGTTGGCATTGTACATTTGAAAGCGGATGGCGTCCACCGTGACTTCGCCGGTGGTTATCGTAAAGTACCCCGTGCCAGCGCCTTCGCCAGCCGGGTACACGGGTGAGGGATGCGCTGCATAGTTGGGGCTGAGTGCGCCTCCCGTCATCGGTCTCGCAAAGATCACCACTCCCCCGGTCTGGCCCGTCGCATAGTCAAACGTGATCCCGACATTCTGGTTGAACTGCAAGCCTGCGATGGGGGTGGGCAGGAGCTGGATGTTCCAGATCGCATCACCCCGCATCTCTCTTGCCGCAAAGAGAAGGACGAACGCGAGTGCACATCGTGCTGCACGTTTCATGGCTTTCTCCTTTCATGTTATGGCCTCTCCACGGGGTATTCTTCACCCCGCATATTCCACTCCTGGAAAGAGCCGTCGTAGACCGCAGCATCATAGCCCAGGAGTTTTGCCGCCGCATACACCAACGTCGCCTGCTGACCCACGTGACAATACGTCACAACCTTCATTCCCTTCTGCACACCGGCCTCTCCAAACAGACGCTGAAGCTCGGTAACGCTCTTCATCTTGTTCGTGCTGTCAACGACCGAGCTGAACGGAATACTCCGGGCTCCCTTGATGTGCCCGGTTCTCGCGAACCCGCCTCCGTTCCCGTCATAGAACCTCCTGTCACGAGCGTCCACGATCGCAACGGAAGGATTTTCGAGGTTCTCCTTGAGCCACTTGGCATCCACAATGCTGGAAGCATCCACATGAAGAGTCAGGCTGGTCCTTCTGACTTCCGGACGTTCTGTCGAAAGAGGGCGATGCTCAGCTTTCCATCGTTCAAGTCCGCCATCCAGCACCGCCACCTGATCTCCGAATCCGAAGTATGAGAGGGCGAGGAGCATCCGGGTCGTCATCGTAATACTACTGCCGGTGTGATAGAGGATGATTGTCGAGCCGTCAGTTACTCCGAGATTTTCCAGAATAGTGTCTGCGTGGGCAAGGAGCGGCATCTCGGTAGAGGCATCTGGAGTGGAAATCGCCAGCCAGTCAGTCCAGAGAAAGCGTGCACTCGGTATGTGCCCGGACATGTATTCCGGGCGGTTGAATCCGACATGAAGCACAACCAGGTCCGCATCATTGATATGCTTCGAAAGCCACTCCGTCGAAACGAAGTGGGGAATCTGTCGCGGTAGCGCGCTACTGGTCTGGAATATCATGGACGCGAGCAAAAGAAGGCCAGCCCAATTCATCGCGGATCCTTGTCTGTGGATGTGGGGTGAGGGAGGGGGTGTGATCGGATCAATAGTCTCAACGCAACGGAGACGGTAAAGGGTTCCTCCGAGACTCCAGATCCACGGTCCCCAGAGATCGCGGATATGGCGGAAATCATGCGAAAAGCGTATGATGGGCTACAGCCGGACTATCACATGAGGACACAATGATCGAAAACTCCTGGGTGTCGGAATTCCCGGCATCTATTACGGTATGCGACAAAAGCGGGATCATCTTGGAGATGAACCAGCGGGCAAAGGAGACGTTTGCCGAGGACGGAGGCGAAGCCCTCATTGGGACGAATGTCCTGGATTGCCACCCCGAACCCGCACGCACAATCCTGCAGTCCATGCTCGAGGGTGGAACACGCAATGTGTACACCATAGAGAAATCCGGTGTGAAGAAACTGATTTACCAGGCGCCGTGGTATCACGATGGCAGGTACGCGGGGTTTGTCGAACTTAGCCTACCCATTCCTGAAACGATGCCTCACTTTGACAGGGACTCCCCGAGAAAATAGTGCCGGGAATCAACCCCGCGTTGCCCCGGCACACAGTCGAGTCAAACGTGGATTCGAACCCTTGCAAGCCCCGCAAATTCACTCTATATTGAACTCCAATGAAAAGGGGCCACCGCACAATGAATCCAACGATCTCCCGCAGATGCTTCCTTTCGACACTCGCCACCACCGGTGCCTCGGCAGTACTCGCCGGTTGTTCCTCAAGCACGTTTTCACTTCGCCCGGGCCTCGATCTCCTCATCCTGAACGGGATGGTCATCGACGGCACCGGAGTCGCTGAAAGCCGACTTGATGTCGGTATCCGGGATGGGATGATTGTCGCACTTGGGAATCTCTCCGATGCCAACGCGGTGAGAACCATCGACGCCCGCGGTCTGAAGGTGGTCCCCGGGTTCATCGACATACATTCGCACACCGACCTGGATCTTTTCAAGAATCCCTATGCACCGAGCAAGGTAATGCAGGGCGTTACCACCGAAGTTACCGGTCAGGATGGGGAGTCCGTTGCCCCCCTGGGCGGGCCGGGATTGGAAGAGGCGCTCGCGAGGTTCCAGGATGCGTACGGTTTCGAATGTCCCTATCGTTACATGGACGGTTTCTTCGCCGTTCTGGAATCACGCGGCATGACTCAGAATATCCTATCCTTTGTGGGACTCGGGACGTTGAGAGCCGTGGCTGTCGGCTTTGACGACCGGCCTGCCACGGCGGAAGAACTGGCCGCGATGAAGAAAGCGGCGGCCATGGCGGTGGAGCACGGCTGCTGGGGAGCAAGCACCGGACTGGAGTACACACCCGGTAGCTTTGCGTCAGAAGAAGAGCTCTCCACTTTGATGCAGGCGATCCCTGAAAAGCACCGGATCTACGCGACGCATATGCGCAACGAGGACAACCGTGTCCTCGAGGCCATCCAGGAGGCCATTACGATCGCACGGACTTCCAGGTCGCATTTGCAGGTCTCCCATTTAAAGGCGCAGAACAAGAGCAACTGGCCGAAACAGGAAGTCGCGCTCCGTATGCTGGATGATGCGCTGGCATCGGGTCTGAATGTCCACACAGACCGGTATCCGTACGTGGCATTCAACACAGGATTGACGAACCTCTTTCCCCTCTGGGCCCGCGACGGAGGCACCGACAAATTCTTGGATCGATTGAAGGATCCCGCCCTGACAGGACGACTTCGCGCCGAGGTGCAGCGAAAGGTGGATGGCCTGGGATCCTGGGATTCCGTTCTGATCTCAAGCGTCAAGAACGACGAAAACAAAAAGTTTCAGGGGAAGACCATACAAGCGATCAGTGTCGAGGAATCCGTGGACCCGTACGAATTCACTGTCGCTCTGCAGCTTCGTGAGAACGCCAACGTAGGAATGGTGGGGTTCGGCATGGATGAGGCCGGTACGGAGATGGTGCTCGCATGGAAGAACGCGATGGTGGCATCGGATGCCGGTCCGCGCTCTCCTGACGACGGCTCGTGGCCCCACCCGAGAGCGTACGGAACATTCCCCCGGGCAATAGCTCATTATCAGCGTGAACGGAAGGTGACGTCGCTTCCCGACATGATTCGAAAAATGACCGCCCTTCCTGCTGAGGTCCTCGGCCTTAACGATCGCGGGGTGCTCGCAAAAGGAAAAGCCGGCGATATCGTCATCTTCGACTATGCCAGGATTGCAGACAAGTCCCTGTTCACGGACCCGCATCACTTTCCCGAAGGCATACCATATGTCATCATCAATGGAACAGTAGTGGTCGACAACGGGGCACAGAACACCGAAAAGCCGGGCAAAGTCCTTCGCTCCTGAAAACGCTCCGCGCCCGGCAACGATAGGATACCCGGGTCACCACAGGCCCAACGAGACACCAGGAGAATAATCACTGATCCCCAACGAGTCATGCTTGAATCTTCCATGAACCCTCTTCCTGCATTGCTGCTCTCTGCACTTCTCACTTGTGCCGCTTGTTCACAACACTCTCTCCCAACACATGAAACGAATGCCCCGCCGTCTTCTGCGGCAGGCAGCGCAGAACGCGACAGCTTCATGTGGACCCGCTACAAGGGCAATCCGGTCTTCCCTGCCGTGCGCGGCACGTGGATGGAATCCCAGACTGCAAATCCGGATCTCCTGCGGAAGGACGACACCCTGTACATGTATTTCCGGGGACAGAGAGACGGACATGACCGTATTGGGGTTGCCACCATCCCGGCCACCCGCTTTGACGGTGTCACCTGGGAAATCCTCCCAGAGCCTGTCATCGACGTGGGTGGCGAGGGGAGCTGGGATGAGAACCATGCACTCGATCCGGCAACGGTGCTGGTAGAGGGGAAGGTGTTTCTCTATTATACCGGTGTGAGCCCCAGAGCTGACAGGGCAATCTGTCTCGCCACGTCTGAGGATGGAAAACACTTCAACAAGTATGAACACAACCCTGTCGTCATCGGCGGAGCTCCAGAAGTCGTCTACCACAACAGCACGTTCTATCTCTATTTCTGGAAGAAGAAACCAACCGGGCCGGGATATCAAATCCACCTCGCAACGTCCCCTGACGGTTTCAACTTCACTGAAGTGTCATCCGATCCCGTAATACCTGTCGGACCTGCCGGGAGCTGGGACAGCCACACGACCGAAACACCCCGGATCTTTGCCGAAGGTGGGGTATTCTATATGCTCTATTGCGCGTCCGACCGTCACAATGACTACCCGGCCGATGCAGGGCTTGCCACATCCCGTGATCTGCTCCACTGGCAGAAGTATCCGGGCAACCCGGTTTTTTCGCGGGGACCGGCAGGAGCATGGGACGAGGGAGCCATCTGGTTCACCACGGTCGAGAAGATCGATGGCCGGTACTACATGTGGTACGAAGGGTATGGCGGCGGGGAAGCCAGGACCAAGCCCTACGGCTCCTACTTGAAAGGAGGAAAATCACAAGTAGGTATGGCCACGCTCGACGCGCCGTACTTTTTCGTCAAGCCGTCCGACGTGAAATAGTTACTTCGCCGTCGCCGGCTGTTCGCGCAGATTGGGAAGCAAGGCGATTTCAATTCGACGATTGAGCGCCCTCCCTTTGGCAGTGTTGTTCGTCGAGACCGGGTGGTACTCGGAGAGTCCGACCGCCTCGAGCCGCTCGGAGGCAATTCCGGCCTTTTCCTGCAGGAACCGGGCAACGTTGGTGGCCCGCGCAGTCGAGAGCTCCCAGTTCGTTGCGAATTTCTTGGTCAGCGCAGGGCTGATGGGGACATTGTCCGTGTGCCCCTCGACGCGGACGACCTTGTTCTCGGTATTCTTCAGGACGTTTCCTACCCGCTCCAGAACTTTCAGCCCCTCCGGCGTGAGGTCCGCTTCGCCCGACGCAAAGAGGATCTTGTCGATCATGCTCACCGACAGCCAGTCCGCCATCTTCGTTATGGTAATCTGACCTTGCTCGATTTCGCTCTTGAGGTCGGTGACAAGGGTGTCATACGTCGACCGTAGCCGATCGAGCTCCTTCTCTTTTTCCGTGGAAAGACTGGCGATCTGCGCTTCCAGCCGGTCCGCGATTGCCGCTTTTTCCTGTTCCAGATTGCTGACACGCGTAAGCAACTCCTCCTGGGAATTCCTGAGATCGTCCCGTTCTTTCTGCGCCGATGAAGTCGATTGATAGAAGTACCAGGTGGTCACAGCAAGAAGAATGGCGGCAATAACGCTGAGGATGGTCGCGACCTTCATGGGATCCTCCGTCAGGTGAATGGTGGGGAGTGGCAGCAAGGACTGCCTGGGGCGCGAAGGCCCCGCGGTGTTGCGGGAAGGTACGACCAATCAACGGCATTGTCAACTGGATGACAGCGATTGGCCGAAAAGGGAGAATGCTACTTGGTGGACGGCTCGCTCCGATCATGCAGGATGCGCTGAATCGCCTCTACCGCAGCCGGGTCATCCCTGATACCGCTCCAGTTGTAAATGCACACGTAGCGGCATGTCGGATCTGAAAGCGAACGCTGGAGTGCCGAGTGCCAGGCCTCAGGGGTGTTCCTCCCTTCCAGGAGCCACTCCGCCGCGGCCCAATATGGCGCATCACTTCTGCCCAGCACTCTTTGCACTCCCAGGTCCTTCGCGGGGTCTCCCGCATGCCTGTAGAAACTCCAGCCGGGGCAGGAATGGGAGTTGAATGCAGCGTCGTAGAGAAGCTCTTCGTCCTTCCAGCCTCCTACGTGTGTAAAGAGTTTTTCCCGCGGGACTCCGAGATTCCTGGCAAGGGCACAAAGATCCTCGAGGTGCCATCGAGTGATCTCGGCGAGGTGAGCCTCCTGCAGGATCCCGCTGTCCGCCATCTGTGCGGTCATAACAGCGGCATACCCGATCGCAGCGACGCCGCGATCGGGAATCCTTTCCCCCTGAAGCTTCACCTGCGGGTCTTCCTCCTCGGGCAAATCCAGAAGCGCGTTTCCTCCAGGCAAGTAGAAGGAGTTCACGCCGATGGCGCTCTCCCATCCCAGTTTGATTCCGATGAGCAGGGATTTCTTTCCTTCGGGCAGATTCTCCCACCAGCGCAGTATCAGCGGGATCAGCGCGCGCATCTCAGCGTGGCAGGCGGCGCGGTATGCTTGGCTCATGAAATTGGGTGGCGGCAGTACCCGTATCTGCCTCCCCCAGTTGCGCCAGGCAATCTTCATCGCATATTCGGAACCCCAACCTGACCACTCGACGTTCATACGGTTCGCGGGATCAAAGCCCGGCCGCCCGGGATCCCACCAGTTCCAGAGGTCCGGTCTCGCCTCCCACCACTGCTCACCGTCCAGTTGCACAACGATCGGAATTCCGTAACGCCCGGACAACGAGAGAAACTCGATCACGTCCGCCGTGCATTGCACCCGCGATTGATGAAGGTATGAGAATATCGCCCCGATCCCGAGCTCAAGGCGACCGGAAGAATCTCGCCGCGCCAGATCACGCACCTGTTCAAAGACAGGCTCATACTTCTCTCCGGGCACAATGTTGACGACGAGGTACTGCTTTTGTGCGAGAGCATCGTGGGAGCCAAATACTATGGCAGCGAACAGGAGCAACGTAGCGGCGGACGTGCGAAGCCATCTGCGGGTCAATGTGAAGTACCCTCCTGTCTGACCATTGTGAATTCTCGGGATTGGCTGATGTCATTTGACGCCGGCTGCCGCAAGCAGGCTTGCGGAAGCACTCGTCCCTCCGGAGTATCGGCTCCGTAAGTACTCGATCAGAACCGGAGCCAGCACCTCCGCCTTAACATTGTGCGTTTGCCCTTCGAGTATGCGGAGAGTTCCATGCGAAAGTGTCTGTGCTACCGCCCGCACGGCCTTTTGCAGCATGGCCTGGCTCTTGCTGCCACCCGAAATGAGCGTCGGAATCTCGACAGAAGCAACCCTCGCGGTGGGGAAGGAGAAGTCTCCCATGATGGACGCGTCATACGGCAGGGTGTGTGCCACGGCTTTGAGTTTCGACCACATGGGCAGGAGGCTCATGAACGCGGCCATGATTGCAGGCGCCCCGACCATCTTGGTCATGAAATACTTGACGGCCTCGCTCCGACGATCCGACGCGATGAGCGCCCGAAGGTGGGCCTCGTGATCCGTCGGCGGCGTGTGCCCGTTGGCATCAACGACAAAGGGAGGTTCGTACAGGGCCAGTCGGCTGATCCCGATGCCACTGGCCGCCGCACGCAGAGCCAATGCCGCGCCGGAAGAAATGCCGTACACATGCGCCGACCCGCCAGCAATCTTGATGAGCGCCTCAATGTCTTCGACCTCCCTCTCCGGAGCGTAGGGGGCCGTATCAGTGCTGGCACCCCGGCCGCGGCGATCGTACATAAAGACGGTGAAGTGGTCTGCAAGCAGCGGTGCCAGCTTGGGCATCGGTCCGAATGATCGACTGCAGAATGCACCATCGATCAGAACTACCGGGTACCCATTCCCCATCGTTTCGTATGCGATTATCGTCCCGTCTTTCGACGCTACCTTTCCAACGTTTTGCTCCATTGCTGGTCTTCCTCCATTTGGTCCAATGGATAGTCGAACTGGAAACCGGAGAATCGACACCTGAGGTGTTTGTCGGTCTGTGCATGTATCAGAATCAGGCGTTTCCGACTTCACTATCTGTAGCCCTTCATGTGAAATAGTCCTTGCTATTGGTCCGCGATCTGTGTATAGTTGAATAGTCGTACACCGTAGTTGGCCTTGTTAAGCTCAAGAATGAATCGCGACCATGGTGCTGTAGTTATGACCGGGTTGCGATTTTGCGTTTCAAAGCACACTGTCGGATGTACCCAACCGTGTCCGCCGGTAGCGGACTTACATTACATTTCCTAGAAGGTCTGATCCATGGAAACAGGGACAGTGAAGTGGTTTAACGGAGCCAAGGGCTACGGGTTCATCTCGCGCGAAACCGGCGAAGATGTTTTTGTGCATTTCAAAGAGATCGTCGGCGAGGGATACAAATCTCTCAACGAAGGCGACAAGGTCGGCTTTGAGGTCACAAGAGGTCCGAAAGGTCTCCAGGCCACGAACGTGACCAAAGCGTAACGGTCCCAACCGTTAGGCGTATCAGCCCCGGCCGCTCTCGTGCGGCCGGGGCTTTTTTGTGCCTTCGCGACGGCCGTGCTGTCCGGGGGGAGACTTTGTGACCCGGCCTCGTATATTACACTGACGTTTGCTATCTTCCTTCCACAACAACCCTTGAGGCATTCCATGATCGACATCAATCGCAGGGCTTTCCTGCGGAGAGGCGGGATAGGCCTCGCGGCCACCCTAACGTCGGGCCTGTGGTTTGACCTGCTTGCCCGCGGAGCCGTACCGCCGCCTTCAGCAACCCTCTTTGAAGAGCGGTTCGGCGTGACGCGTGAACAGATGAGAGCAATCCTCGCATCAGCACTTTCGAAGGGGGGCGACTTTTCGGAGCTCTACTTCGAATACAAGATCCGCAACAGCGTTCGGATGGAAGAGGATATTATCAAGGATTCCTCCGAGAATATTACGTTGGGCGTCGGCATCCGGGTGCTGAAAGGTGCACAGACCGGATACGGCTATACCGACGACATCACCTTCGAGAAGATGAAGCGCACGGCGCTCACGGCAGCAGCAATTGCCGCGGGGACCTCACGGCTCAGCGTGGCCGACCTCACGCAAAAGGTTTCCCCCCTTCAGGTGTACGATCTCCAAACACCGATGAAGGATGTCCTGCTCAAGGCGAAAGTGGAAATGGTCAAGCTGGCCTACACCGCCGCACAATCGCATGACAAACGCATCACGAAAGTGCAGGCGGGATTGATGGATGAAATCCAGTATGTCACCATCGCCAACAGTGAAGGGTTGATCATCAGCGACGCCCGCCCCCAGGTCGTTCTTTTCGTTTCGTCGACCGCCGAAGAAAACGGCGTCCGCAATACGGGTTTCAAAGCGGCCGGAGGGCGCACGGGCCAGGATTTCTTTCTGAAGACGGAGACTCCCGCATCCATAGGGAACGCGGCCTCCGCAGATGCCATCACGCTCCTCTCGGCCATCGACCCTCCCGCGGGAGAGCAACCGGTGGTGCTTGGCAGCCTGCAGTCCGGCGTCATGATCCACGAGGCGGTGGGGCACCCTCTTGAAGCCGACGGCAACAGAAAGAAGACATCCATCATGTGGGACAAACTCGGCCAGCAGGTTGCCAATCCCATCGTGACCATCTACGACGATCCGACCATCCCCCACCACAGCGGGAGCATGAACGTTGACGACGAGGGCACCATCCCGACCAAGACTATGCTCATCGAAAAAGGCAAACTCGTGGGCTTCCTTCAGGATCGCTTGTCGGCCAAACTCATGAACATGGATCCTAACGGCCACGGCAGGCGGGCTTCGTACAGAGACGTCCCCATCCCGCGCATGGCGAACACCGTCCTCGGCACGGGCGATGCTGCCGTCGAGGACATCATCAAGTCGGTGAAGAAAGGGTTCTTCGCAGAGACCTACCAGGGCGGGCAAGTAAGCGACTCAGGGAAGTTCACGTTCTCCGTGAACATGGGCTACCTGATCGAAGACGGCAAACTCACCCGGCCGGTGAAGAATGCGACCCTCATCGGCACGAACGTGCAAATCCTCAACGAAGTCGAGATGATCGCCAACGATACCAGGTACTTTCTCGGGACCTGCGGCAAGGAAGGTCAGTCCGCATCCGTGACTGCGGGTACACCTACGCTCAAGCTCCGTCAGATGACGGTGGGAGGACGCTCATGAGCACGCCAGCATTGCTCGCTCTTGCGGAAGAGCTCGTTGCCTTCGGGCGAAAAAACGGTGCAAGCCAGGCGGAAGTCCTGGTCCGCCAGGGAACAGAATTCTCCGTGGACGTGCGGGAGGGAGAGATCGAAAAACTCACAGAGGCAGACTCCAACGGCCTCACCCTCCGTGTCTTCGTCGACGGCAAAATGGCCCGGGCCAGCTCATCGGATCTGTCAGGGGAAACGCTCCATCGCCTCATGGCCAACGCCATAGACCGGGCCAGACTCTCCAGCGCGGACCCCCTCGCGGGGCTTCCCGAGAAGAACCCACTCGCCATCGATGTCGCTGCTTTGAAGATCTACGATCCGGCCCTTCTCGACATGCCGCCCGAAAAGAAAATCGCGGCGGCACGCGAAACCGAGGCGATTTGCCTTGCAGACAAGCGCATCAAGAAGAGCTTCGGCGCAGGGTACCGTACCAACGTCGGGGCTACGCTTCTCGCCAATTCGAATGGCTTCTCCGGATCGTATACGAGGACGAGTTGTTCCTGCTACGTCTACCTCCAGGCCGGTGAAGGATCCAATCTCTTTGATGAAGGTTGGGGAGATGAATCGCCGTTCCTCGGACGTCTGGAGACCCCCGAAGAAATCGCGCGGAAGGCGCTCCACCGTGTTACCCGGCTTATCGGCGGCAGAAAAGTCGAGACGCAAAACGTACCCGTGGTGCTTGAACCGCCGATGACGGGGAGCCTGCTCAGCTTCCTCTTCAACTGCGTGAACGGAAACAGCATCTACCTCAAACAGTCCTTCCTCGCTGGAAAGGTGGGAGAGCAGGTGGGCAACGAGCTGGTGACGATCATCGATGACGGCACACTCCCCGAGGGCATAGGGACAAAGCCGTTTGATGCTGAAGGCGTGCCCACACAGAAGACTGTTGTCATGGAGAAGGGAATCCTGAGAAGTTATCTCATGGACACGTACGCCGCCAGGAAACTGGGGATGAAATCCACCGGCAATGCTTCGGGCGCAAACAATCTCTACCTGGCTGCCGGAACCTCCACGCCGGATGAGATCATCAAATCGGTGAGCAAGGGGCTGCTGCTGACGGGAACGATCGGGTTCGGGCTCGTGCCCACGACCGGTGATATCTCGCGGGGGGCATTCGGACTCTGGATCGAGAACGGTGAGATCGCCTTCCCGGTGTCCGAGATCACCATCTCCGGCAACCTCGGGCAGATCCTGCGAGGCATTCAGATGGTCGGGAACGACCTGAAGTTCAAGGATTCGATCACGGGTCCGACCATGAAGATTGCAGAAATGACGGTTGGGGGCAAGTAAGAACCGGCGCCGGGAGCGTACCTGCTGCCGCTCCCGGCGCCCTGTTGCTGCACGCACTCACACCTTTGCTACGATCACCACGTAGTTCTTCCCGTATTTCTTTGCGCACTTGGGGCAGGTCGTGTACCACATGAACCACTTCGAGATGCTCAGGCCCTTTTCCTTTGTGTGGGATTCAAAATCCCTGCACCAGGCCCCCGTGTTCTTGAACGGACCCTCGTACACCTTGCTGTAGTACTTTCCGGAGAGCGTCGTATTCTGTGCGCCTTTGACTTCCCTGTCGACGGCGAGATACACATCCATATTCCAGCGTGAGGTGTGATCGGAAAGACAGAACGCATCGGTTAACGAAGCACCGGAAGCCTCCAGCACCTTCATGATCTTCTTCATTACTGAGCCGAAATTGAGAGGCATGAACAAGAACGTGCGGACTCTGGTCTTGACGAATCTCTTGTTGTCCCAGGTGTGCTCTTTCTCATCCCAGGGAGAGGGATCGAGCCTGGGGCAACACTCGGGAGCGTCGCCGCCCTGACTCATAACGTTGTTCTCCTTTGACAATGTGGAACTACCGTGGTGCCACCGGGTGATGTTGCCAGGGGATCAATCTATCTGCGCCTCTTCAAAACGCGTCAGCCCCTCCATCTGGAGAGGCATCCGCTCTACCCCCGTCACACCCTCATTGACGCCCCAAGATACGGTGCGGTTCAAGAATTGTCAATCGTCCGCCTGTGTTGAACTCGCTCCGACCAGACCGGCAGTCTGCACGGCCTGCTGCACTCACGCGCAAGGTGCGTCAAATCCTTCAAATGTTTCTGCCATGAAACGTTCTTCTCCGGCTTGTGATCATGGTTCCACCTCGTAGCATGGATTTTTGTCGTAATTTTCTTCACATTGTTTTACGGTCCGGGGCGATCACGCCCGGCACCACGGACCGCAACCGCTCTTGTCGTCCAATCGTTTCTGCCTCATCCTCGGAATTCCAATACAACAGGGTCCATGAGCAAAGATTTAGTGTTCCACATACAGCGATTCTCAATCCACGACGGTCCCGGAATCCGCACGACGGTCTTCCTCAAGGGGTGCGCCATGCAGTGCTTCTGGTGCCACAACCCCGAAGGACGTCATCCCTACCGCGAACTCCAGTATTATGCGAGCCGCTGCATCGCGTGCGGAGAGTGCGTGCGGGTATGTCCAAGCAACGCCCACGAGCTTGTGCAGGGCGTGCATACGTTCCTGCGCGACCGGTGCACAACACACGGAGCGTGCGTTGACGTGTGCTGCTCCGGCGCGCTGGAAATGAACGGCAGGGAGATGTCCGCGGAGGAGGTGCTCGACGAAATCCTCCAGGACAAACCCTTCTACGACAATTCCGGTGGCGGCGTCACGCTCTCCGGGGGCGAACCGGGGCTGAGTGCGAAGTTCAGCAAAGACATTCTCTCGCGGTGCAAAGAAGAAGGTGTAGCGACGGCCATCGAGACCTGCGGATACTGCTCGGCAGAAGCTCTGAAGACTCTGATCCCGGTGACCGACCTGTTCATGATGGACCTGAAACTCATGACTCCCGAGAGGCATGCGGAGGCCACCGGCAACAGCAACGAGCGGATCCTGGAAAACGCGCGCATGCTCGCCGGGACCGACAGACCGCTCATTTTCAGAACCCCCATCGTGCCGTCGGTCAACGACCTCACGGAAGAGTTCACGGGAATTGTGGGATTCATCCATGAACTCATGGCACTGCGTCATGCGCAAGGATCAACAGCGAGTATCACCTATGAGCTCCTGGCATTCCACAAGCTGGGGAGCGACAAGTACCTGAGCCTTGGGATGGAATACACGGCATCCCACATTGAACCGCCGACGAAGGAAGTGATGCAGAACCTTCTGGCCATCGCCAGAGATGCAGGTGTGGCTGCCAGAATCCGCTAAGCTGTTAACGGGCGTTGAACGAGAGAGGACGTACCTATGGTAAGCGCGAGTCCACGAGCATTGAGCTATCAGGAGCGCATCGACCTCCTGCGCGCCACGAAAAAGCGGCACACAGAGGAAAAGTGGCGCGTTCTCGGCTCCATCGACATGGATGACAACGGCATCATCCTTCCACCACTCGAGACGCTCCGTTGCGTCGAGGTCATGGGCGGATCCGGAGTCCCCATGAAAGACGCCCTCTTCTCTACCTTTACCCCGAAGAGCAATCACCCGAGCGGCGGAATTTTTGGGGCACGTGCGTGCGGCGAAAACTACCGGGCCCTCCTGGAAATGCACCCGACCTACGTCGATCCCGTCAGTTCCCTGGCCGGCTGCTACATGGTCAATTTCCTGTCGTATCGGACGCCTCAGTGGAATCCGGATTTCGACTACCCGCACCTGCGGCCGGAGCAGCAGCTCTACGGACTTCACCACGGCATCGGCGCGGTCCAGCACTTCTGTCAGGATATGACGATCGGACTGAGTCTGGGGTGGGAAGGTCTTCGCCGGAAAATCCTCACCTTCCGCTCCGTAAACACGGACGATGAGGCGCAGGAACTGTATGACGGATTGGAGCATTTTGTACTCGGCATGCAGAATTGGATCGGACGCACCGCCGCCGCAGCACGGGAGATGGCGGCAAGCGAGGCCAATCCACAACTCCGCGAGAACCTGCTCCAGATTGCCGCAATCAATGATCACCTCGTCCACGAACCGCCCCGGACTTTCCGCGAGGCGTGCCAGTGGATGCTCTGGTATCAACTGTCCGGCAAGATGTATAACATGGGCGGCTCGCTTGGCCGGATCGATCAGTTCCTGTACCCCTACTACCAGCGCGACAAGCAGCTGGGAACGCTGGAGGATGAAGAGGCCGTGTTTCATATCGCCTGCCACTTTCTTATGGACACCTCCTACACGCAGCTGGGCGGTCCCGACAGTCTCCATGAAGACACCACCAATCCGCTCTCATACCTGGTCCTGGAGGCAGCCCACCGCCTGAAGATCCCGGTGAATGTCGGGGTGTGCGTGGGTGAACACATCGATCCCCAGCTCCTGCGCCGCGGCGTGGAGATCATGTTTCAGGACAAAACCGGCATTCCGAAATTCCTGGGCGTGGACCGGACCAGTGAAGGATTCGCCCGGAACGGTTATCCCATGACGCTCGCAAGGGAGCGTGCCTATTCGGGATGCCACTGGAGTGCGCTCCCGGGGCGGGAATACACCGTGAACGATTGCGTCAAGATCAACTTCGCTCGCGTCTTCGAGGTTGCCTTCCAGGAGATGATGGATGACGCGCACGCGCAACCCTCTGTCAGCGATCTCTGGAATCGTTTCGAAAAGCACCTCCGCAGGGCCGCGGCAGTCATAGGAGAGAGCCTCGACTTTCAGATCGACCATATGTACCGGGTCTATCCGGAACTCCACATGGACCTTCTCTGTCACGGGCCCATCGAACGCGGACGGGACGCTTCACATGGCGGAGTGGAGTATGTCAACCTGTGTGTCGACGGTTCCGGTCTGGCCACGACGGCTGACTCTTTCGCGGCCCTGGAGCAGCGTGTCGAGAAGGAAGAGCGATTTACATGGCAGCAGATCGCCGCATTCCTGAAGTCGGATTGGGAAGGTCCGGAAGGAGAGCGGGCGCGTCTCCTGATGCACCGGATTCCCCGCTACGGCAGCGGCAGGTCATGTGCCGATGCATATGCGAGCCGCATCGCAAGCACGTTCACAACAATCATTAAAGAGAAACCGACCCCCCGGGGTTTCAACATGATCCCCGGGCTCTTTTCCTGGGCAGCAAATCTGGCAATGGGAGCCGATGTCGGCGCAACACCCAATGGCAGGCACGCAAAAGAGAGGATCTCACACGGCCCGAATCCCGATCCCGGATTCCGGAAAGACGCCGCCCCCACGGCGCTGGCGCTCGCGGTGGCCGCGGTCCAGCCGGGCTACGGCAACACCGCTCCCATGCAAATCGAGCTTGACCCCGGCCTTTCAAAGGGCGAAGAAGACATCGGGAATGTTGCCGCGCTGATCAGGACGCACTTCGATCTCGGCGGAACGCAGATTAATATGAACATCCTGGACAAGAAGACCATCCTGGAAGCGCACAAAGACCCGAGCAAGTACCCCGATCTTGTTGTGCGCGTGACGGGATTCAGCGCCTATTTCGCCAGTCTTTCCCCCGGCATAAGGCAGATGGTGGTGGACCGTATCCTTGCGGGGGAGTAGGCAGAAGCATTCACGCCATCCGAGAGGACCAACTATGAAGCGATTGCTGGCTCTGCTCTTTCTCCTTTCGTTGCTCACGGTGTCGTGCGGCAAAAAGCATGACGGCATTGAACTCCAGCTCTGGAATTTCGGCGATCTCCCCGCGTTGATCGAATGGGTGCGCTCGCGCGTGGACACGTTTCAGACCGCTCATCCCGGCGTACGGGTGGTACAGAGCGAGAAGAGCTGGAACATGATCCGGGAATTGCTCTACGCAAATCTGACGTCGGGCACCGGACCGGATCTCATGAATGTCCATGCCAACTACGCCGCGGAGTTCGGCGGGGCCGGTTTCTTTACACCCATCAACACCTTTGAAGATTTCGAAGAAGTAAAGAGCTTGTTCGAACCGGGCCTGATGGAATCCACGCGGCATGGCGACAACTACTATGGGCTCCCCTGTTCGGCCATCGCCTTTACGCTTGTCTGCAACGCAGACCTGTTCGACGCGGAGGGGATCGCCCCTCCACGGACATGGTCGCAATTCCGCGAGGCCGCACGCCGGCTCACCAAGGACACGAACGGAGACGGCAAGACCGACCAGTGGGGCCTCGTTCTGCTGGGATCAGACCGCGGGAGCTTCTCCTACCGGTTCGCTCCGTTTCTCTTCAAGGCGGGTCAGGATATCCTCACCGATGATCTCACCAAAGTTGCGTTCAATACCCCCCTCGGCGTCGAAGCGCTGCGGTTGTTTGTGGACATGCACCAGGTGGACCATTCCATCACTCCCGGATTTCTCGCCTACCATCATTCGGAGGTCAACGACCTCTTCTGCAGCAACAAAGTCGCCATGAGCATCGAGGGGCCCTGGTTCCGTACCATTGTCGATCAGAAAAGCCCCGGGAAGAAATTCTATACCGTGCCTGTTCCCGTTCCCGATCACATGATAGCGCAATACGATTCCCTCCCCACGCTCCAGGACATGATGATGTACTCGATCAACGCCTTCACGAAACACCCGCAGGAAACGTGGGAGCTCATGAAATCCATGCGCACGCTTGATGCCGACATGGACTGGATCACCAGGGATCTGGGCGGGATCGCGACCACGACGGGAGCTTTGTACAGCCCCGAAGCGGAACACAAGGAGGATCTTGCGCTGTACAGGCACGAGCTCAGGTTCGCCAGACCGTGGCCCCCGCATCCGGGCATTATCAGCATCGCGAACAACGTCATCACGCCCTGGGTCCAGAAGGCTATGGTCGGGGAACTCTCTCCGGAAGAGGCGATGGCGGGCGCTGCCGCAGAGGCGCAACAGATTCTCGACGGGAAACGATGAAGCGCGCCACACCATACCTGCTCCTCCTTCCGGCTCTGATCTTCACGGTATTTGTGCTCGCCTATCCCCTGGTCCAGAACCTGATGAACAGCTTCTATCAGGTCAGCCTGGTCCGCGGAACGGGAGGGTGGATCGGGTTCGAAAATTACGAAAAAATCTTCCGCGACAGCGATTTCTGGCTGGCGTTCAGGAACACGGTGGTGTACGCCGTGGCCGGCACGGTCCTGGCGCTCGTCGTCGGGCTGGCCTTCGCACTCCTCCTGAACCTGAAACTCGGCCGCATCACCACCGTGTTCAACGTCATCTATACCATCCCGTGGGTCATCTCACCCGTGGTGGCGGGCTTTACCTGGAAATGGCTCCTCAACGACAACTTCGGCATCTTCAATCACTGGCTGATCAGTCTGGGGATCATCAGAGAGGAGATCACGTGGCTCGGCAGTCCGGACACAGCCCTCTTGTGCGTTGCCGTCGCCCGTCTCTGGCAATTCTATCCGTTTGCGATGGTCATGTTCCTCGCCGGTCTGCAGACGATACCCGAAGAGCAGTACGAGGCCGCGGCGGTGGACGGCGCCTCCATGTTCCAGAAGTTTTTCCACATCACGCTTCCCAACCTGCAGTCCGTCTCGGCGGTCCTGCTCCTTCTGGGCATACTCTGGAGTTTCAACGATTTCAATATGGTGTTTGTGATGACCCGGGGAGGACCCATGAACGCATCCATGGTACTCTCCGTTCTTGTGCGCGAATACTCGTTCGTGTTTTTTGACCTCGGCAAAGGCTCGGCCCTTTCGGTGATCATTTTCGTGCTGTTGATCTCGCTCTCCTTCCTCTACCTGAAGGCCCTCTCGCGGAGGGAGCCGGCATGAAACGCGCCACACTCATCCTCCTCATGACCGTGATCGCAGCGTTCGTGTTGCTGCCCATGCTCTGGACGCTCTCGACGTCGCTCAAGCCGCTGTCCGAGGTGAATGTCCATCCGCCGCGCTGGACCTCTCCACAGATGAGCATTCAGCCGTACATCGACATGTTCTTCTTCCTTCCCTTTGCCACCTACACGGCCAACAGCCTCATCGTGGCAACCTCAGCGACGATCCTGACGCTGGTCATCGGAAGCCTGGCGGCATTTGCCTTTGCGCGATTCCACTTTGCGGGCAAGGATCTGTTCCTGCTGGTCTTCCTCCTTTCGCAGATGCTTCCCGGCGCTTCCGTTATCGTTCCGCTCTTCCAGTTGCTGACGGATGCAGGGCTGTACGATACGCTCCTGGGCCTGACGCTCACGCACGCGTCCGTCCTCCTCCCGTTCGCGATCTGGCTGTTGTACGGTTTCTTCTGCGGTATCCCCCGGGAAGTGGAAGAGGCGGCATTGATAGACGGCTGCTCACGACTGGCGGCACTCCGGAAGGTTCTCCTTCCTCTTGCCCTTCCTGGACTGGGGGCCACCGCACTCTTTTCATTTCTGGGGTCCTGGAACGAATTTTTCTTCGCTTTAATTCTCACGTCTTCCGATACCACCCGGACCGTTCCCGTGGGGATCGGGCTGTTTGTCGGAGAATACACAGACATCTGGAATCAGATGTCCGCCGCCGCCATGCTCTTCAGCCTCCCCCCTCTCCTGGTGTTCCTCGCGATGCGCAAGACGTTCGTCAAAGGCCTGGTGGCGGGATCGATCAAATAGCATCTGTGCTTCACCCGGAATTGTCTTCGAACTTTTTCGGTTTCACGGTTGTTTTGGCCTACGATGCGGATGTTCCTGGCACTGAAAC
>JADLEA010000388.1 GCA_020846365.1 Bacteroidota bacterium | reverse complement strand
CGCCGCTTCGAACGGATTCTTCTGAAAGTCGGTGATATACGGCGCGTTGCGCTTCGGATCGTAGACATTGAAATACGACAGATCGAATTTTCTGATATCGAATCCCGCCTTGATCTCGTTTCTCCGGTCCACGGCCCAGAGCGCATCGCCTTTGACATTGAATGTCCTGGTGCGGTTATCAAACATCTCCTGAGGGTCGGCCTGCGCGTAGAATTCCACCCCCGTGCCGTTGGGGAGGAAGGTCCAGTTGGCGCTTGAGATGTACGCCGAAGTGTCCTTGTCGATGCCGCTGTAATACGACATCGAAAGATACGAGACGCGCAGGTCGTAGAAGAAGCTCGGGGAAACGGTGTGCGTCACCGTCACCATTCCCTGCCGGCTGTACTCCCGTGTGCGGAGGTATTGATCGGGGATGTATTTCCAGGAATGGCTATACGACTGTCCGAAGTCCTGCGAGTACCTGCCGGAGGCGACGATTTTGAACTCCGGAGAAACCCGCGCACTGAGTTTACCGATACCGGAGAGGACCTTTGAATACCCGAAGGGGAGCCAGCTTCCGCGCGCATCCCGTTCACCGCTGGCAAAGAAGGTGAAGTCCTCCCCGAGGATCGGTCCGCTCAGCGTGGCATTGACGCGTTCCTCGTTGATCCTGCTGTACCGGTCGATCCCGAAATTGCTGGTCCGGCCCTCGATGCTTCCGCGGAAGTCAGCGCCACCCTCCTTCGTGACGATGTTCACGATGCCGCTCATGGCATTGCCATACTCTGCGCTGAACGTTCCGCTCAGGAGGTTCAGTTCTGAGATGGCGTCGGTATTTACCGATGTTCCGAGCCGGCCGAGCACGGGATCTCTCACCGACATGCCGTCGATGAGATACGCCACTTCCCCGCCTCTTCCTCCCCGGATATGGAGATTGTTCCCTTCACCCACGACGCCGGCCTGCAGGGCCACCACGTCCAGAAAGCTGCTGACCGGGAGCATCTGGATCTGTTCATCGGAGATGGCAGCCATCGTCGCGGTCAGGTCCTTCTGCACCATAGGCCTCTCGGCCTGGACGACGATGTCCTGCATTTCGATAAGCGCGGAGGTCATGGAAGCGTCAACAATCGTCGTCCGGTCCGTGGTGACGTTTACCTGCCGCACGATCAACGGCGAGAACCCGACCAGGGTGATTCTGAGTTCGTATGACCCCGGCGGGACGTTGATGATCACATATCCTCCATTCGGGTCGGTCACCGAACCGAGCTGGGTCCCGACCACAAGGACATTTGCTCCGGGGACCGGCTCCCCTCCCTGTTCCGTAATCCGCCCGGAGATCTTCCCCGTCGTCCCCGCAAGCAGAATCGTCGTCGCTGCAAGCAGTGTGCACACACACATGATGATTGATCGCATAGGGGCTCCTCTAGCAGAAACACTTCATGTCATTCGCGTTCATAGTGGCCGCCCGCCTGGAGCAGCCGTTCGATTTCTTTCAGGGCCTTCATTGCGCGTTTCCGGTTCCGCAAGGCAACGTCTGTGGCAAGCGCATTGATCACAACGGATATGGCTGAGAATGAGTTGGTGAAGAGTCGATTCTGGCTCCTGATCGGCAGGACTTTCACGCTGTGGAAGCCGACCGGAGACGTGATCTTGTCCGTAATGCCGACCACGCGTATGTGCCGAGCCGCAGCGGCTTTGACAAGATCCACTGTCTCGCGGGAATAGGGGGGAAAGGAGAACGCGATGACGAGGTCAGCCGGACCAATGAAGGGAAGCTGTTCGATGAACGTCTCACAGTCATGAATCATGGCCGTCGCGCGGACCGCGACCTGGTTGAGCGAGTAGGCAAGCGCCTGCGCCATCAGGGAGGATATCCCCAGCCCCAGCGTGTACACGTGCGGGGCTTTAACGATCATCTTCACGACAGCTTCGAATGAGTCCCTGTCCAGATGACTCACCGTCTGGTTGATGTTCCTGATATCCTGATGCGCGACCAGCGTGAGTGTCTCCTCGCCAGGTGATGCGGGAGGAACGGGAAAGAGATCCGGCTCTCGTATCTGCGATTGCACCTCTTCCATCAATCTGGCGCGGAGTTGCAGGAATCCGGAGAATCCCAGATTCTGGGCGAGGCGCACGATGGTCGCCTTGCTCGCGCCGCTCTGACGTTCGATTTCCATGATGGAAAGAAACGGGGCTTCCCGGGATCTATGGAGAAGGAAATCGGCGACCTTCCGTTGGTTCCCGGGCAATGCCGGGTACCTGTCAAGGATCACCTTTCGCAAGTCGAACCCGCGTTCCGGCACCCGGAGTGTTTTCGGAGTTCTCTCTTTCATGACCGGCCTGAACGGGTCATTGGTAGTTGAAGAAAAACGGTGGAATAAGCAGGAGCAACGCGAGAATAAAGAAAAAGATTTGAGCCGGCAGCATCCATCTGAACCATCGCTCCCAGGGAACCCCGGCAAGTCCCAGGACCCCCATCGTGACACCGGAGGTTGGCAGGATCGGATTAATCCAGCCATCGCCGAACTGGAACGCCAGGACT
>JADLEA010000387.1 GCA_020846365.1 Bacteroidota bacterium | reverse complement strand
TCCAAACACCGACGTCTCGACTGCCCATGGCTGTGACCGTATGGCCTCCAACGCGTCCACAATCTCGCCGTCCTCCAGGGTGACTTCGAGCAGGGGTGTGGTGATGTGGGTGGTTTTGAGTTCCATCGGACTGCCGCTGGCTATCAGATTGCCTGCGTTGATCAGGATGATGTCATTGCAGTATTCTGCCTCATCTAGGAAGTGGGTTGTCACCAGCACGGTCGTCCCTTCGGAGGAAAGCTGGTTGATCAGCTCCCAGAAGTTCCTCCGTGAGATCGGATCCACGCCGCCGGTCGGTTCGTCCAGAAACACGATGGGCGGCTCGTGGAGAATGGCGCATCCGAGCGCAAGCCGCTGTTTCCATCCGCCGGAAAGCGTCCGCGTGAGCGCACCCTCTTTCCCCTGAAGGTCTGCCATCTTCAGCACCCACGCCATGCGGCTTCGCAGCCGGTCTTCTTCCAGACCGTACACGCCGCCGAAGAACCGGATATTCTGTTCGACGGTAAGATCGTTGTAAAGGGAGAACCGCTGCGACATGTACCCGATATTTTGCTTGACGAGGTCGGTTTGTGTGTTCACATCATGGCCACCGACGATCGCCGTGCCTGATGTCGGCTGGAGGAGGCCGCAGAGCATCCGGATCGTCGTGGATTTGCCCGCGCCGTTCGCGCCGAGGAATCCGAATATCTCGCCGCGCTGGACGGAGAAGGAAACCTGGTTCACGGCGGTGAACGAACCGAAACGTTTGGTCAGATTGTGAACTTCAATGGCCGCGTCTGTCATAGTTGGAGACTTGCCGAGGTTTTGAGGAGGCGTGCCAATGCGATTTCCTGTTCCACCTGCGCCCCGCTAAAGGTGGTTTTTGCCTGGTACAGGGCGACCTGCGCATCCAGAAGATCCGCCGAAGTTGCCAGACCGTTCCTGTACTTGTCTTCCGTGATCCGCGATTGTTCTTCGGCTTGGCGGACGGCAAGGGAGGCGACATCTACACGCGCATCAGCCCGTGTCAGCAGAAGATGGGCACGATGCACTTCCAGGGACACGGCTTCTTCCATCTGCGCCTTCAGGAGCTCATTCTGTTTGAGGGTTGCTTCGGCCTGATCCGTCTGTCGCGCTGTTTGGCCCCAATTCCAGAGGTCCATGCTGAACACCACGCCGATATCCCATGTGCCCTTGAACTCGTCGCGTGTCGGCATGTACCGGGCGTTGGGGCGCGCATAGTAGGCATTACCGGTCAGCGCGATTTGCGGCCACCATCCCGCCTCTGCCGCGCGCACGCCCGCTTTGGATGCCTCGACACGCATCCGGAATGCCTGCAAATCCTCCCGGTGGTCCAGGGCCCAGTCGTTGAGTGCCCCCAGCCCGGGCCGGGCGCCCTCTCCGGCCGCACCGGGCTTCGAGGCAAGGTTGACGGGCATGTCAACCGGGCGGCCGAGGAGAATGTTCAGGTTCATGGCGGCGAGACGCGCGTCATTCTGGGCGTCGATTAGTCCCAACCGCGCGCTGGAAAGCTGGACCTGGATCCGCAGCACGTCGTTGCGCGTGGCAACGCCGGCGGCCAGCAGCCGGTCGGTATCTCTGGCGTACTGTTCAAGGCGAACGACATTCTCAGACGCAAACCGCTCTACCTCCCTGGCCTGGTGCAGAGTCCAGTACGCTCCGACGATGTTCAGCGCAAGATCCATGCTGTCATTGGCATGATCGAGCATCGCCGCCTGCGCACTCAACTCCGCGACACGGATTGTGCTGCTGATCCTGAAGCCCGTGAAAAGAGGTTGCTGGAGACTGACGCGCAAGGCGGTGTTGTCCAGGACCGTGGGCGAAATGACGATGGGTTGCGGGAAGATCGGCACCTGCACCTGGAACGGATCCACGTCGCTCAGCCGGCGGTAGCTTGCTTCGCCCTTGATGACCGGCAGACGGCTGGTCCGGGCCTCGCCCAGCCGTGCTTCGGCCGCTTCGAGCCGGGCAGCCGAAGCGCGCAGGGTGCGGCTCTGGTTCAACCCGACGGCAATTGCCTCCTTGATGGTGAGGCTCTGCGCCGGGGGGGCATCTTTCTCCTGCCCGTGCGAACTCAGCAGGGGAATCATGAGGCATAGCAACACAAGACATCGTTTCATGCAACACCTTCAGTATGTGTCAGCATTGAGATAAAGACGTTTTCCAGCGTCGGAGGCACGACCCGCAACGCCGAGATGTTGATCCCCGCATCAGTGAGGATCTGGCGCGCCCGGGGGATGTCACGGTCGGCATCCTGGACCACCACGTTCAGCCGGTCGCCGAATGCCTGAACCTCGATGTCCTCACGCAGGTCCTTCAGGAGCCGAAAGCCCTCGCGGACGCGATCGCAGGAAATCTCCACCACCGTTCCCTTCATGAGCTTCTTGAGGTCGGCCGGAGGCGCAACGCGCAGGATCGCACCGTGGTTCATGAACGCAACGCGCGTGCATCGTTCGGCCTCGTCCAGATAAGGCGTGGTCATGACGATGGTGATCCCTTCGCGCAGAAGACTCTGAAGGATCTTCCAGAAGTCGCGGCGGGAGACGGGATCCACGCCGGTGGTCGGCTCGTCCAGAAAAATGATCTTAGGCGTGTGCACAAGCGTGCACGCCAGCGCCAGCTTCTGTTTCATCCCGCCGGAGAGCTGTTCGGCCAGACGGGTGCGGAAGGGGGTGAGACGCGTGAACTCCAGAAGCTGTTCACGGCGCTCCCTGTAATCGTACACCTTGTTGATCTCGGCAAAGAACTCTATGTTCTCATCAATCGTGAGGTCACCATAGAGCGTGAATCGCTGGGAAAGGTATCCGATTTCCCGCTTGATGGCATCGGCTTCCCGCTTGAGGTCCTTTCCCAGCACGTGCGCGCTCCCCGAGGTTGGCACGAGAATGCCGCACAAAAGCCGGATCAGCGTGGTCTTCCCCGCGCCGTCCGGACCCACGATCCCGAACATCTCCGCTTCGTTGACCGCAAGATCCACCTGATCCACGGCTTTGACATCGCCGAAGGAGCGGGAAAGCGCCGTTGTGGAGATGAC
>JADLEA010000386.1 GCA_020846365.1 Bacteroidota bacterium | reverse complement strand
AGATAGACGTTGTCCAGGCCGATCCCGTGCAGGGCCGTTGCAAGGACCGCTGCCTTCCGGGCCGGCATCAACCTCTTGTTGATCAGCAGCAACTTCTGGTCGCGCAATATGCAGTAACCACCTTCGAAATCCCCCCGCTCATACCGGATGGTGATGCCGATTTGTGCGGCTGCAGTCTGCAATTCCTGCATCAATTCTTCGTGCTTCATCGTTGCGCCTCCGCGCGCAACCGGAACGGCTGGCTAACTGCGAGGAGGATAATGGTGTAATAGCACAGAATCCCGACCAGCGGCGCGCCTGCTAGCGCATTCACGCGCGCAAGAAAGAGCTCCTGGAGCGCCGGCAGTGTGCCTTCCCCTCCAAACGCCAGCAGAATCATCCTCAGGTCGATCACCATCGTGAACACCTCCACCGGAACAAAGACATAGAACATGATGGCGGCCATCATAAGCCAGCCATGTTCCTTCAGCCGGAACGGCGAGCTGGCGAGGAAGACAATGCTGCTCGCAAGCACGACAAGATACCCCGCGATCATCGCGATACCCAGTCCGGAAAGCTGAAGGTAGACATGGTATTCGACGGCGGGAGGAGTGGAGGGGTTCAGCGTCAGCGTTCCCGGAACAAGGAGGTCGTTGGCCAGCACGGCGCGGGCCAGCACGGAACCCAGCCAGCCTATCGCGCCCACGATCATGAAGAAGAGCGCGCCGCGCCAGAGGGCGGACGAACCTGCGCGCACCGCGTGACGGGGACGCGTCTCCAGCAACCAGTTCTTGTACCAGGCCAAATCAGAACAGAGTGCAAACAGATTCTGTAATGCATCGGGCGTGAGACGGAAGTAGGTTGCGTCGAACTCGGCACGCTGTTCGTCGGTACCATGCTGCAGCACTTCACCGATCAACCTCTTGACCGTCTCCACTCCTTTCTGCATTTCCGCCGCGAGCACGCGTGCACCCTCCGCCTCTGGTCCGATCCGCTGCAGTGTCCGCGATGTGTTGGCGACAAATTTTGCGTGAAAGCTCACTTCGGCGAGCGCGTCCTCGCGCTGCGCGCGATGAGCAAGTTCGATCAACGTTGCGAGATCCCGACGCCGGGTCAGCTTGCCTCCGGAAAGAGATTCGAGGGCGAGCAAGACTTCGGCAGGGGGGAGGTTGGCGTTCATCCAGTGCAGAATTGGGTCGAGCGGAATATACGAAATCCTTTGCGGAGTTTCAATTCATTGCTTCTCTTTTCCTTATTTTCGATATTCGAAAAGGACGAGCGCATCCCCTATGATGACCGACGGACAGTTCCGATCCCGCCTGGACCGGTTCATGCAGCTTTTGAGAATCCCGACTGCCCTTGCAGCCAAGGTCGTCCTGGCTGCCGGTCTGCTCGTGGCTCTGGCGCTGATGTTTCCCCGTGGGGAATCTCTGGAGCTGGACTTCAAGGTAGGAGGCATCTGGGCTCAGAAAGACCTGATTGCCCCGTTTTCCTTCCCGGTCTTCCGCGACGAACGGGAGTACCAGCGTGACGTCAGCGAAGCCAGGGAAAAGGTTCTCCAGGTCTTTGAGCGCGATACGCTCGTCGTGGCCCGGCAGCTCAGACGACTAGATGAGTTCTTCCGGCGGGCGTCCGAGGCCATAAAGGTGGACCGGCAGTACAAGAAGGCGTTGCGCCGCGGCGATCCGGCCGCAGCACAGGATTCGATGCTCTTTGCACAGCTTGCCGCATCGCTGGATATCCCGTTTGCACCGCGCGAATGGGCACTTCTGGACGTGCTCTACGGCAGCGGCGGACTGGGCCGCATGCACGTTCTCACCAAGACTACCCTTCAGGAACTCCACGCCGTGGGCATTCTGGACCGGAGCAAGGGAACCATCATCCCCTCCGAACTCGCACAACGCCACGGCAACACCGAAGAGATCCTCCCTACCTCACGCTTCTATGACCACACCGATGTCGTGGCCCAACTGGAGACCCGGCTGCTCCAGTTCTACGGCGGAGACAACGACACGGTGAGCCTGGCCTACAAAATCGCCGTCATGCATGTTGCTCCAAACGTCAAATTTAGCGAAGAAGCAACAGCACAGTCGATTGCCACGGCGGTGGATGCCATCCCGAGGACGATCGGCTTCGTTCAGGAGAATGAGCGTATTGTCAGCAAGCACGAACGCATCACTCCGGAAACGCGCCTGAAGCTGGAATCGCTCCGCCGGGTCAAAGTGGAACGCGGTCCGGCATCCGACAGCGCTCTGCAGCTCTTCGGCACGGCGTTGCACGCAGCCGTCGTCATCGCCCTGTATGCCATCTATCTTTACCTCTTCCGGAAACGCATCTTCAACAATAACCGCAGGCTTGCGTTGATCGCCCTCCTGATCCTGATGGAGGGCTTCTTCGCCTACATGTCGCGCGAGCTTGATGTCACCACACCCATCGAATATCTGATCGTCGTCCCGGCGGCTGCGATGCTCCTGACGATCATCTTCGATTCCCGGGTCGGCTTCTACGGCACCGTCATCATCGCTTTCCTGGTGGCGGGCATCCGCGGCAATGACTACTCCATCGCGCTCGCATCCCTGGCGGCAGGCGCCCTCTCCGTCTACTCGGTGCGCGATATGAAGAACCGCACCCAGCTCTTCCGGTCGCTGGGATTCATCTTCGTCGGATATGCCGCGACGATCATTTCGCTCGGCCTGGAACGGTATGAACCCCTTTCGGTGATCCTCGAGCAGCTTTCGTTTGCCCTCGTCAATGCCATAGTCTCGCCTGTGTTGACCTACGGCCTGCTGATATTCCTTGAGCGCGTATTTAAAGTTACAACCGACCTCACCCTCATGGAATTGGCGCATTTCAACCATCCCCTCCTCCGGATGCTGGCAGAGAAGACGCCGGGAACGTATCACCACAGCATGACCATTGCGAGCCTTGCGGAGGCAGCCGCGTCGGCAGTTGGGGCCAACGAAGTCCTTGTCAGAGTCGGCGCCTACTTCCATGACATCGGAAAGGTCGAAAAACCCACCTATTTCGTGGAGAATCAGAAAAGCTCGCGGAGCCGGCACGACAAGCTCTCCCCGCGGATGAGTTCACTCATTATTGCTGCGCACGTGAAGGACGGGATAGCCCTGGCCCGTGAGTACAAATTGCCCGAAGAAGTGATCGATTTCATCCCCATGCATCATGGGACGACCCGAATCGACTACTTCTATAGTAAGGCCCTGAAACTGGCCGAAAGCTCCGACGACGAGACCAAGCTCGACGAGATCAACGAGCAGGACTACCGGTATCCCGGGCCGCGGCCGCAGAGCAAAGAAACCGGCATCATGATGCTGGCCGACGCGGTGGAGGCCACGGTACGGACGATCGAGGATCCCACACCCCAGCGGCTCGGGGACGCAATCGACGAGATGGTGAAGCGCCGGTTGGACGAGGGGGAGCTGGATGAGTGTCCTCTTACGCTCAAGGACTTGACCAGAATCAAGGCGGCATTTCTGGGCGTACTTGTAGGCATATATCACACGCGCGTGAAGTACCCCGAAACGCCCAAACCCCGCATCCGGCGGCCGAAGCTGAAGCCCGCGCCCGAACCGCCGGAAGACACGCTGCCGCAAACCGGATCTCTCCCGGGTGGTGACCACGAATGAAGCGCCTGGTGGATGAGTACTTGCATCATCTCTCCCTGGAGAAGAATGCATCGGCGAACACGATCGCGTCATACCGGCGCGATCTCGACCGCTACCGGGAATTCATGCAATCCGACGGGGTGGAAGTTCCGGCGCAAATCAACACCGATCGTGCCGCACGGTTCTTACAATCGCTCCAGACCGGCGGGCTTGCCGCCCCTTCGGTGATGCGGTGCCTCTCTGCCGTTCGCGGGTTTCACCGGTTTCTGCTCGCCGACGGCATCACGATGCACGATCCCACGGAAACCCTGGATGCGCCGCGCCGGCGTCGGACGCTGCCCGGGGTCCTCACACGTGAAGAAATCGAGCGTATCCTGGCCCAGCCGGTTCCTTCCCCTGACGATACGAAAAACCTCTGGATCAGGGACAGGGCCATGCTCGAGGTGTTGTATGCGACGGGCATCCGTGTCTCTGAGTTGATCACCCTCCGTCAGGCGCACCTGTACGCTGAGGAAGGAATGGTGAAGGTCTTCGGGAAGGGCTCAAAGGAGCGGCTGGTTCCGATAGGGCCTTCGGCGCTCGAATGGGTGGCGCGCTACAAAACAGAATGCCGCGTGGCGCTGCAGAAGCGCCTGTCGACAAACGACGTGCTCTTTCTGAACATCCGCGGCACGCCGCTCACGCGGGTGGCTGTCTGGCAAATGGTGCACCATGTCGCCGCCCGTGCCGGGATTGAACACGAGGTGCACCCGCATACATTCCGTCATTCGTTTGCCACCCACCTCCTGGAGGGCGGGGCGGACCTGCGTGCGGTTCAGGAGATGCTCGGCCATGCCGATATCTCCACGACGCAGGTCTACACACATATTGATCGTAGCTATCTGAAACAGGAATATGACAGATATCACCCCAGAAGCGGAGTGGGAGGATCCCATGCACAAACCCGGCCAGGCGACGATGTTCAGGTCATTCGCTGAGACCCACCCGCTGACCCTGGAGGATCTCCGGAGGGACATTGTGGGCCTCAACACGCCCGTGCCGTTGCTCGACGGCACGGAGCGTCCGTACGTGTTCCTCGACAATGCGGCCAGCACGCCTGCGTTCGGCAGGGTTCTCCAGTGCGTGGAAGATTTTCTGCCGTGGTACTCGGGTGTCCATCGCGGGACGGGCTTCAAATCGTTGCTGGCCACCGAAGTGTTCGACGCGGCCCACGATGTCGTCGGCACATTTGTGGGAGCCGACCTTTCCCGGAACACGGTGATCTTCACAAAGAATACGACGGAGTGCATCAACAAGCTAGCCAACAGGGCAGGGCTGCATCGCGATGACGTGGTGGTGAGTACGTTGATGGAACACCATTCCAATGATCTCCCCTGGCGCAAGCACTGCGCCGTGCTCCACATCGGGGTTCTGGAGGATGGTCATCTGGACCTTGTCCAGCTCCGCGGGGCGTTGAAGGAACACCGCGGGCGCGTGAAACTTGTCGCGCTCAGCGGGGCATCGAACATCACCGGCCTCTGCGCTCCCATTCATGAAATCGCGGAATGGACACACGCCGCCGGCGCGCTGTTGTTTGTGGATGCAGCTCAGCTTGCGCCGCATCGGCCCATCGACATGTTTCCCGATGATGATCCCCGCCACATCGATTTCCTGGCGCTTTCCGCGCACAAGATGTATGCGCCGTTCGGCGCCGGCGCGCTTGTCGGCCCAAAGAGATTCTTCGAAGAAGGGGAACCGGACATGGTGGGCGGTGGCGTGGTGGAGATTGTGACCCTGGACAGCGTGGACTGGAACCATCCGCCGCACAAGGAGGAGGCCGGTACTCCCAACGTTATCGGCGGTGTTGCGCTGGCCGCAGCCATCGGGGTCCTCCAGTCAGTCGGCATGGAAACCGTCGCCCGTCATGAAATGGCACTCCTGGAATACGCCTACGGCAAACTTCGCCGGCTGCGCGACGTCATCCTCTACGGCCCCACGGAGAGGTTCGACGACAAGGTGGGGACGATCACCTTCAACATTCAGGGGAAACACAACGGCCTGGTGGCCGCCATCCTCGGTGCGGAAGGAGGCATCGGGGTGCGCAACGGCTGCTTCTGCGCCCACCCGTATGTCAAACATATCCTGAAAGTCACGCCGGAGGAAGACCGGACCTTCACCGAGGAAGTCCGGGCGGGGAACAAAAGCCGCATGCCCGGCATGGTGAGAGCGAGTCTCGGATGCTATTCGAATGAAAGTGACATCGATGCCCTGGTCGAGATGTTGGAACGCGTCATCCGCAATGACATCCGGGGCACCTATCAACAGGATCGGTCCACAGGGGCTTTTCATGCAGCCGGCTATCGCCCTGATTTCTCCCGGTACTTCCGGTACCATATTCCGGGCGTCCATGGCATCCGGCGCCCTTCCGAAGCGTCATAAACAACCAGAGGATGTTTGGCCGTGAGCGCCTACACCTACCGTGACAATGTCTTCACCGTGGAAGATGTGCCATTTGCCGAGCTAGCCGGGACATACGGCTCCCCTCTCTATGTCTACAGCAAGAAAACGATTCTGGACGATATGCGGAGGATCGAAGCCGCCTTCGACGGAATGCCGCATACGACCTACTACGCGGTGAAGGCCAACGCGAACGGTCAGATTCTCCGCTTGCTGGCCGAAGCGGGCCTGGGGGCGGATGTCGGCTCCGGGGGAGAGTTGTTCCTCGCCCTCCGGGCAGGCTTCCCTGCATCAAAGATCACCTTCAGCGGCGTGGGAAAGCGGGATGATGAAATCACCTACGCGCTCGAACAGGATATCTATGCGTTCTACGTGGAGTCGGTGCAGGAGATCGGCGTGCTGAACCAGATCGCCGGAAGCATGGGGAAGCGGGCGCGGATTCTCCTGCGGGTAAATCTGGATATTGACGCAGGCGGACATGCGTATGTCTCCACAAGCCTTCGTCACAACAAATTCGGGCTGCCGCATGCGAAGGCCCTGGAAGTCCTGCAGCACGCTCAATCCCTTCCACACATCGACGTGCGGGGTATCCACAGCCATGTCGGATCACAGATCACGAAATCGGCGATCTTTGTGAAGGCCGCAGAGGCCGTGGCCGCAATTGTGCAGCGCCTCCGCGACGGAGGGATTGCCGTCCAGGATGTGGATTTCGGCGGCGGCTTTGGCATTCAGTATCACGGCTTCATCCGCCATCGCGGGCTTCCGGTCGAGCATGCTGAAGAAGCGCACCTCACGAGCACGGAACTCCTGCGCGCCGCCGTTCCCACCCTCCGGAAACTCAACGCCTCCATATCCATACAACCGGGGCGCGCCATTGTTGCGCATGGAGGAGTCCTGCTGACGAAAGTCCTGTACAGGAAAGAGACGGAGGAAAAGACGTTTCTCATTGTCGACGGCGCGATGAACGACCTGATCCGCCCGGCGTTGTATCACTCCCATCATCAGATCGTCCCGCTGCTCCTGACAGGAGCGCCGTACGAAACGGTTGACGTGGTGGGGCCGATCTGCGAGTCGGGAGACTTCTTCGCGAATGACAGGCGGGTTCCCAGGATGCAGCGCGGGGACATGATGGCATTGATGTGCGCCGGTGCGTATGGCTATGTGCAGGCGTCGAACTACAACGCGCGGCCCCGCCCGGCGGAAATCATGGTGGATGGCGCCAGCCATTCGGTCATCCGGCCGAGAGAGTCCATCGAAACACTGTAGGCGGTGAGCTACGGGAGAAGATACCATGATGGTTCGACTGCATGTTCGTCTCGTGCTGGCCGGCATACTGGCCGGCGTGGTCCTCATCCCAGGGTGCATCCTCATCCGGACCACGGAGCACCGTATCAGCATCAACGAAGACGGGAGCGGCGAGGCAGTGCTGCGCCTGATCGACCTGCGCTCCGATGAATCCGTGGATTCACTCATCCAGCGAGATTTTCGCATCATGCTCTCGTCCTACGAGAGGGAAGGCGAGGATCCGTTCGAACGCGAGGGGCGCACCATTACCGGAAAGAAACTCTACGCGCGCGCGGACACGCTGTATGCGGAGATCACCTATACCTTCGCCTCGTTCATGGCCATCGAAGGCCTCCACGCGACCGATGAAGAATTGTACGTGGTCGTACCCGAGGGCCGCGAGGTGATCCGCACAAACGGGGAGATACGTCCCTGGACCGGAGACGCGCTCCGCATCGTCTGGGACCGCGATGCGAGCCGGTTGATGTTTCAGATCCGCGAGAAACAACTCCCCCCCTCCACATCGCTCGCGCGTCTGTATCGCGAGCTCGAATAGGACCATGCCGCACATGACAAACCGTAAACTCCGCGTCGGGGTGATCTTCGGAGGCCGATCAGGTGAACATGAAGTGTCCCTGGTGTCAGCCGCGTCTGTTCTGGATGCCCTGGACAGATCCCGCTACGAAGTGGTTCCCATCGGTATAGCACGCGACGGGAGGTGGTTGAGTTCGCCGCAGGCTCTGCAACTTCTGCGGGAGCGGACAGATGTGACGAGCGAAACGGAATGCGTGCTTGTCCCGGAGCCGAACCGGCAGGGGTTGATGGTGGTGTCAGGAACCGGCGAACCCGTGGCCCCTCTGGATGTGGTGATTCCGATGATTCACGGTACCTATGGCGAAGACGGGACACTGCAGGGGTTACTGGAACTGGCGAATATTCCGTACGTGGGAGCCGGCGTGCTGGGTTCCGCCCTGGGCATGGACAAGATCATCCAGAAACAGCTGTTCATTCATGCTGGCTTGCGTGTGGCCAAATACACCTGGGCCACCTCCACCGATTGCACCGGCGCAACACGAAAAGTCGTGCGGGAAGTCGAGCGTACGCTTCGCTATCCCGTGTTCGTCAAACCCGCCAACACCGGTTCCAGCGTCGGGATCGTCAAGGCGCACAACCGGAAAGAACTCCTGGCCGGAATACCCGTCGCATGCTCCTATGACCGGCGTGTGATCTTCGAGCAGGGGATACTGAATGCCCGGGAGATCGAGTGCAGCATCCTTGGAAACGATGACCCGCTTGTGTCCGCGTTGGGAGAGATCATTCCCTCGAACGAGTTCTATGACTATGACGCCAAGTATGTAGACGGCAAGTCCATGGCGATCATCCCTGCGCGGCTGCCGCGCCGGACCGTTGCGCAGATTCAGCGGATGGCGCGCATTGCGTATCGCGCCATTGATTGTGCGGGGATGGCCAGGGCTGACTTCTTCCTCGGGCGCAAGAGCGGTGTGATAACCATCAACGAGCTCAACACCATTCCGGGCTTTACGTCCATCAGCATGTATCCGAAGCTGTGGGAGGCCGGGGGAGTGTCGTTTTCGGCACTTTTGGACCGGTTGATCGCACTCGCTCTGGAACGGCACGCGCAGAAGAGCGGTTTGCGCAGGTTCTACGATCCGCGTCAAGAGTGGTACCGTCGCTGAACAGGGGCGGTTCGTCCCGCCCCTCTGCATTTCGTCGCACCCCCGCCGCACCTCGTCGCACTCCCTGAACCACCCCTCCCGGGTCCCGTACACTCAAGCAGATACGGGGACCAAAGAATTTCAAGTACACTTCAGCAGGGAGGTCAGTCATGAAAAGGACAGCATCGATTTTCGCAGCGCTTGCGCTGGTGGTGGTGTTCACAGCAGGAGCAATGGCGTCCGATCAGACCGGGACATTAACTCCTGTGCAGTATGCACGTGCCGAGCAGACGCTTCTGAACGGCCTGCAGGAAGACAATCTGGGGGTCAAAGAGGGTTCCGCCTACATGCTGGGCGAACTCAAATCGGCCAAAGCGGTCATCCCATTGATGAAGATGCTTCGCGATGGCGATCAGGAATCCACCCGCATCGTCGCGGCGCTTGCTCTCTGCCGGATCGGCGACCCACGCGGGCTGTATGCGGTGAAGCGCGCCACCCAGTTTGACGACAGTGAACGCGTTGCACAACGGTGTGCCTGGTTCTACAACTCATATGTCAAGGCGGGTGCCTTCGAGTTCGCGGCGGTGGGATCTCCGGACGCGACGGAAATGGCCAAGCGCTGATAGCCCGCAGGCAGGATTTCCTGCCGCGGAAGGTTGAGTTGTATGCACAAGAACGGAGCGGCCGGGTCGGCTGCTCCGTTTCATTTTGCACGCGTCCATCCTTCGCCCACCGGGTTCGGATACGTATTTGAGCTTTCCCCGATTTCATCGTACATTGGAGTGTCCATGGACGATCCCTTCTATAGAAAGCGGAAGAAGCGTTTTGACCCCAGGGAGCTGCTCCGGCGTCTGCTGCGGAACAAACGCCTTGTGGCCGGCCTGGGGGTGGGGGTACTCATCGCCGGGCTCGCCTTGTTCGGAGACCGGGGATTCGTCCAACGATTCCGCCTGGAAGGCCAGAAGGCAGAAATGGAACGGAAGATCCGCGAAGCCGAGGCCGAACAAAAACGGCTCCAGCAGGAATCCCGCAGCCTTGACAGCAGCAGCGCAACGATTGAAAAGGTCGCCCGGGAGAAGTACGGCATGACACGTCCCGGCGAAAGCGTCTACAGAACACCGCCGAAACGGTGATGGATCTCTTCGATGGCGACATGCCTGATCCGCGCGCGCATGACGATGCTCCCCTTGCAGAGCGTGTGCGACCCCGCACGCTCGGGGAATTCATCGGCCAGGACCACCTCCTCGGCCAGGGAAAACCGCTCCGCATTCTGATCGAACGCGATCAGGTCCCTTCGATGATCCTCTGGGGTCCGCCCGGGAGCGGCAAGACCACCTTGGCCCGCCTCATCGCACGGCATACCCATGCTTCATTTGCGCAGCTGAGCGCCGTCGCGGCAGGCGTCAAGGATGTCCGCGCCGTCCTCGAGCGTTCAGCCGCGAACCGCCACCGCCAGCGCTCCATCCTGTTCATCGATGAGATCCACCGTTTCAACAAGGCGCAACAGGATGCCCTCCTGCACAGCGTGGAGGAAGGCGTCATCACGTTGATCGGCGCGACCACAGAGAATCCGTCGTTCGAAGTCATCTCTCCATTGCTTTCACGCTGCCGTGTCTACGTCCTCCAGCCGCTCGGCGCAGATCATCTGCGCGCGATTCTGGATCACGCATTGAACACCGATGCGCAACTGGCCGGACGCGAAGTCACCGTCAACGACCGCGACCGCCTGATACTCCTTTCCGGCGGCGATGCGCGGATGCTGCTGAACGGACTGGAGACCGCACTGCGGATTGCCGGGGATGCGGGCGACGGGGAGATCACGGTCGGCCGGAAGGAATTTGACGAGGCCTTTCAGCGAAAGCTGAACCGTTATGACGACGGCGGCGAGGAACACTTTAACACGATTTCGGCTTTCATCAAGAGCATACGCGGAAGCGATCCCGATGCTGCGGTGTACTGGCTGGCACGCATGCTGGACGGGGGGGAGGATCCCAAGTTTGTCGCACGGCGTCTCATTGTGCTGGCCTCCGAAGACATCGGCAACGCGGACCCGTATGGCATCACGCTGGCGGTCTCCACGTTCACAGCCGTGGACTACGTCGGCATGCCCGAGGCGCGCATCATACTCTCCCAGTGTGCCACGTATCTCGCCTCGGCGCCGAAGAGCAACGCCTCGTATGTTGCGATTTCCGAAGCCATGGAGGATGCGCAGAAAGGGGCCGATGCGCCGGTTCCCCTCCACCTGCGCAATGCGCCTACCGGCCTCATGAAAGAGCTCGGGTATGGGAGCGATTACAGATATGCACACGACTTCGACGGGCATATCGTCAACCAGCAATACCTCCCCGACGCGCTGAAAGATAAGCGATACTACCGTCCTTCGGACAACGGGCGAGAAAAGGATATCCGGGAACGATTGAACCGGTGGTGGCCCGAGAGGAGACGGTAGGGGGATGGACTGCCGGCGACGCGCATGGAAGGAGAAATCTGCCGAGGGGAGGCAGGGCTGCAAAGCGGATCGTCCCACGCTTGACCGGTGCGGGCCGGGGCCGCGGTTACGGCGAAGCATTTGGCTGCTTCGGAGCGATTGGCCGCGGCTGCGCGCACCGCGGGCAATCGGCCTGATCTTCTTCGTCTGCTCGTCGGTACTCCTCGTCCAACTACACACAGCACTCGGCCAAACCGCCAGGTTACTCGGCAAACAGCGCATCCCGCAAGCTGGTGATACCACACGCACGTTTCAGTCCCTTGACACTTTACGCCTCCCTCGGTCCGGGGATTCCTCTCGCGTGAGCCTTCAGTCTGACTCGCTCCGCCTCGTGCGTGGGGACACGCTCGTGCGGCAGGGCGACACGCTCCTTGTCGCACCGGATACCTCTCTTGCCACGGCTGATACCCTTGCCGGGCAATCTCCGTCGGGCATCGACTCCGTCGTCACGT
>JADLEA010000385.1 GCA_020846365.1 Bacteroidota bacterium | reverse complement strand
GTGTATTCGGTCACGGCATGCTTCCCGTCCAGAACCACGGCCATCTTCTTCCGATCCGACTTGCTGCGCCCCAGGCTGGCCTCGATGATCCCTGAGGCACCGGCGAAGGCCCCCCAGATGATGGCCTGGTATTCTCTCCGGATGGTGCGGCGGGCGAACTGGCGGGCCAGATGCGCATGCGCCGCGTCAGTCTTTGCGACCACCAGCAAGCCGGAGGTGTCCTTGTCGAGCCGGTGCACGATTCCCGGACGCGTGGCATCGGTCACCGCGGAAAGCGAGGCGCAGTGGTAGAGGAGCGCGTGGACCAGCGTCCCCGTGTAGTTGCCGTGCGCGGGATGCGTGACCATCCCCGCGGGCTTGTTCACCACAAGGAGATGCTCGTCTTCGTAGACGATGTCCAGGGGAATCGGTTCGGGGACAACTTCGGGAGGGGGGGATTTCGGAAGTGTGACGTGGATCACTTCGCCGGGAGCGACAGGATGGCTGGACCGGGCGGGAACTCCGTCGACCAGCACATACCCTGCCCTGATGGCGGCCTGGACCTTCGTCCGCGTCGCGTTCTCCACGTGATGGGTAAGGAACAGATCCAACCGCTCCTTCTTCTTCCCGGCAGGAACTACAATATCAAACTCCTGGGGCATGGGAGACACCGGACTCTTTCAGGTCCGTTCTTCCGTCGCCGGCATCGTTTCCCCGGTCTGCGCCGCCGACCGATGGAAGAGCAGGAGCAGGATGACGCCCACGGTGACGCACGCATCGGCGACATTGAAGACCGCCCATCGCGACATGTGATAGCCGAACAGCGAAAAGTCAAAGAAGTCGACATCAAAAAAATCCACCACGCGTCCGTGAAACAGCGGCGCGTAGTCGAACAGGAGACCGTAGAACACCCGATCGATCAGATTTCCCACTGCGCCGCCAAGGATCATGGCCAGGGCCATGCGGAAACCGAGCGGACCCCGGCGGACGCTGTACAGATAGACAACGATGGCGATGCTCGCGACAATCGAAAAGAGGGAGAAGAAGAACTTCCCGCCGATATCGATGCCGAACGCCATCCCCGGGTTCTCAATGTAGGTCAGCCGCACGAAATCCCCCAGTACCTGGTGGCTCAGTCCGTACGGCATCCCATTCCACGAGAGTCCGAGCGCAGGCACATCAAAACCCTTTACCAGCAGCTTCGTCGCCTGGTCAACAAGCACAATCACCGCTGAGAGGATCAGAACTCTCACGGGTCACTTGCCCTGTTTCAATCGCGTCATGGCCTGACGTCCACGTTCACAGGGCATGCCGGTATTCTTGAATTCTGCGCACGTCTGCGCGGTCGGGACCGCCTCCAGGCGTTCTTTAGGGACCAGGAGGTGACAGACTTTGCACACGCCATACGTTTTGTTCTCGATACGCTGGAGCGCATCGTCGAGCTGGCTGACGAACTTGCTCCCCCGCGAGGCAAACAGGAACGTCTTTTCCCGCTCCATCGCGTCGGTGCCCTGCTCCATGTGCAGCGAGTAGTTCGAGCTCTCGCTGACATATTCGCCGGTCGTCACGTCCATGATGCTCTCTTTCAGATTGTCCAGCTCTTCGAGAGTCTCCTGGCGCTTGAGAAGAATAAGCTCTTTGAAGCGGCGGAGATCCTCAGCGGAATACGCGGTGGGGCCGAGCGCTTCCCGGGAGAGACGTTTTTCTGCCGGCAGCTTCTTGGGTACTTGCCGCACGGGGCGGGCGGCCGTCTTCTTTGATGCCGCTGCCTTGACCTTCTTTACCGTCTTCTTCGGCGTGGGGGGCTTTGGTGGACCCTTCCGGGGTGCCTTCTTTGCCATGTCTCTACCTCTCCATCCTTGAGTGATTAGTCTCTCTTCACGCGTGCAATTGCAACGGCGATCTTCTCACCATTCACTTCCAGTGTCGCAGCATGCTCACCGTCCGGAGTTCCGGCGGTACACTGCTCTGCGAGAGTTTCGTTCATGATATAGCGCCGTTGTGCCTCGATGTGGCCGGCCAACGGGCCGTTCGCTTCGTACGTGATGACGATCCGGTCCGTGACCTCGAAGCCCGCATCCTTGCGCATGTTTTGTATGCGGTTGACCAGCTCGCGGGCAAAACCTTCCGCAATCAGCGTGTCATCCAGCGTCGTGTCCAGCGCGACGGTCAGACCCCCATCGGCCTCGACCAGCCATCCCTGAATGTCTTCACGGAGGATTTCCACATCTTCCTGTGCGATCGTCCAGCTTGCGTCGGCCAAAGTCAGCGTCACGCCGCCGTTCTTTTCCAATGCGCCCACTTCCTCGCCGCTCATCTCTTTGATGCGCGCGGCTACCTGCTGGACCGCTTTGCCGAACTTGGGGCCCAGGGTCTTGAAGTTGGGCTTTGCTTTCTTCCGGACGATTCCCGAGGCATCGTGGACGTACTCAACGCTCTTCACGTTGATCTCTTCCAGAATAATGTCCTGCATCTTTCTCACACTCTCCCTCTCCCGCTCATCGGCGATGGGGAGGATGATTCTGCGCAGGGGCTGGCGGACTTTGAGATTGGCTTTCATCCGCATGGCTCGGACCAGAATGACGATCCGTTCCGCGCGCTCCATCCGTTCTTCCAGCCCGGGATCGATGATGGATTCGTCCGGAGAGGGAAGAGTGGTCAGATGGACCGATGTTGCGGAATCGCGTTGCGCCACCGTATTCAGGTTGCGGAACAATTCCTCTGCGAGAAACGGCGCAAAGGGAGCCATCAGCTGCGTTACGGTCACCAGGCATTCATAGAGCGTCTGGTACGCCGCGAGCTTGTCGCGCCCCATTTCGCTCCTCCAGAACCGGCGCCGGTTTCGCCGCACGTACCAGTTGGAGAGCTGGTCGATCGTGAAGTCGCTGACGGAGCGCGCGGCTTTGGTCACGTCATAGGCATCCATGTGTCCCAGGTACCGCTTGATCAGGGACTGGAGTTCTGAGAGAATCCACCGGTCAATTTCCTGCCGCTCGGCAACCGGCACGGGAGCGGTATCCCATGAGGGCTGATCGATATTGGCGTACATCGCGAAGAAGGCGTAGGTGTTCACCAGGGTGCCGAAGAACCGGCGCTGCACTTCCAGCACGCCTTCTTCGTCGAACATGGTCGGCCGCCAGGGCGGACTGTTCGTGACGAGGTACCAGCGGGTGGAGTCCGCGCCGTACCGGGCAAGGATGTCGAAGGGATCAACGGTGTTCTTCCGCGACTTCGACATTTTCTGACCGTCCTTGTCCAGAATCAGGTCATTCACGAGGATATTCATGTATGCCGGCTTGCCGAAGAGAAACGTCCCGATGGCATGAAGGGAATAGAACCATCCCCGTGTCTGATCCACTCCCTCGCAGATGAAATCCGCGGGATACTGCTCTCCGGAATCCACACGATCCTTGTTCTCAAACGGATAGTGCCACTGTGCGAAGGGCATGGCTCCGGAATCGAACCAGACGTCGATGAGCTCGGGCGTGCGGCTCATGGTGCCGCCGCAGGAACAGGTGAACGTCACAGCATCCACGAACGGCTTGTGCAGGTCCAGAGGGTCAGGGATGTTCTTCCCTTCCCGGAGTTCCGCGATGCTGCCGACGCATTTTTGCGTGCCGCACTTCTCGCACACCCAGATCGGCAGGGGCGTGCCCCAGAACCGGTCCCGTGACAGCGCCCAATCCTTGTTCTCTTCCAGCCAGTTTCCGAACCGGCCCTCGCCGACTTCCGGGGGAACCCAGTTGATCGTCTTGTTCAGCGCGATCATCCGGTCGGCGTACTTTGTCGTGCTGATGTACCAGGATTCGCGCGCGTAGTACAACAGCGGCGTCTTGCAGCGCCAGCAATGGGGATAGCTGTGCGTGATGACTTCCTTCTTGTACAAGATCTTCCGCTCTTTGAGATTCCGGATGATATCCAGATCCGCTTCGCGCACAAAGCGCCCTGCAAATTCGGTCACTTCCGGTCCGAACTCACCGCTCTTGTTGACCGGATGAATGGTGGGCAAGCCGTGCTTCTTTCCCGCCTGATTGTCATCCTCGCCATACGCCGGCGCCATGTGCACGATCCCGGTGCCGTCCTCGGTGGTCACGAAGTCCGCCGTGATCACATAGAACGCTTTCCGGTCGACCGGGTGGTAGTTGAAAATGCGATCGTACTCCTCACCCGCCAGCGCGCTTCCCGGAAACTTCTCCAGAACCGTGTACGGACCCTCCAGGACGGAGAGTCTCGGCTCGGCAAGGATCAGGCGCTCGCCGTGGTGCTCCACTTTTACGTAGGTCACATCGGGCGCCACTGCCAGCGCAACGTTGGAGATCAGCGTCCAGGGGGTCGTGGTCCAGACCAGGAAGCTCGTGTCGGGATGCTTCTTGCTCCGCATCCGGACGTACACGCTCGGGTCTTTGACATCTTCGTACCCCAGCGATACTTCATGCGAGGACAACGGCGTTTCGCAGCGCGGACAGTAGGGCTGGATCTTGTGCCCCTTGTAAATCATCCCTTCGCTGTGATACCGCTTGAGAGCCCACCAGATGGACTCGATGTATTCGTTTTCAAAGGTCACGTACGGACGCGTGAGGTCTACCCAGTACCCCATCTCCTCCGTCATCCGCTCCCAGTCGGTCTTGTACTTCCATACCGACTCACGGCATTTGCTGTTGAACTCGGCGACGCCGTACCGGACGATGTCTTCCTTGTGTTTGAAGCCGAGCTGTTTCTCCACCTCGATCTCCACCGGGAGACCGTGCGTATCCCATCCGGCTTTGCGGTGCACCTGGAATCCCCTCATCGTCTTGTACCGGCAGACCAGGTCCTTCAGTGTCCGGCTCATGACATGGTGGATACCGGGCCGCCCGTTGGCGGTGGGAGGGCCCTCGAAGAAGGTGAAGCCGGGTTTCCCCTCGCGCGTGGAGATGCTCTGGCTGAACACCTTCTGTTCTTTCCAGAACGCAAGGATTTCCCGTTCGACAGCGGGGTAGGAGATCTTCTCTGTGAGTTCTTTGAATTTCTTCATGCGATTGATGTCGGCGTCATCAGCAACGTTCTACGACGCGTTTCATGATGGTCGTCAGTTTCGGCTCTGCTTCACCGGCCACCGCAATGATCTCATCGAGGCCCGTTGGTTTCAGGGAATCCGGGAAGCATTCATCCGTGATAATGGAGATGCCCATGACGGCCATTCCCATGTGCACTGCCACAATGTTTTCGGGGACCGTGGACATCCCGACGGCGTCTGCTCCGATCAGCCGCAGGAACCGGTATTCAGAGGCCGTCTCGAGATTCGGACCGGGAACCGCGACGAAGACGCCGCGCTCCAGCCGGATCTTCTCGTCCAGCGCCACCTGTTCGGCCAGACCGCGCAGCTTCTTGCTGTACG
>JADLEA010000384.1 GCA_020846365.1 Bacteroidota bacterium | reverse complement strand
CCGTAGGCAAAGATGGGATACATGACGAGTGCGCTCTGGACGGACGCGAAGCTGCGCACGGCGCTGTCACCGCGCTCCAGCTCCTGCATGGCCAGGCCGTATGCCACGTTCTTCATCTCGGCGCATCCGTAGCGGGCGGGCAGCGTGGAACCAAACAGCCCCACTTCCGCCATCTTCGGGATGAGGTCTGCGGGGAAGGTGCCTGCGCGGTAGTGTTTTTCGATAACAGGCAGAACATGATCATCCACGAACTGCCGGACGGTGTTTCGGACGAGGATTTCCTCTTCGCTGAGAAGCTGGTCCGCGTCGAAATAGTCTACGCCCTGGAATTTCTGCATGTGTGTTTCTGCTTTTCGGTGAGAAGTACAGCAAATAACGAAAAACAGCCGCGAAAATCAAGACGGGGCGCTACTCCTCCACTCTCAAGCCGTAGCGTTTGATTTTCAGGTAGAGGGTCTTCTTACTGATGCCCAGGACTTGTGCGGTGCGGGCGCGGTTGAAATGCTGTTCGGCAAGCGTTCGCTCGATGTGCTGCCGTTCCAGTTCTTCAAGCGTGACGGAGCCTGACGGCTGCGGGAGGGGTGAGGCCGGCGAGGGCTGTTCGCCTCTCTGAAAATACAGGGGAAGATCGCTCTCCTCGATGACGTCCCCGGAGGAGAGGAGCACGGCTCCTTCGATCACATGTTCCAGCTCCCGCACATTCCCCGGCCAGGTATGCGCGCGGAGAAGGGCCAGCGCTCCTGCCGAAAGGCGTTTGACATTCTTGGATTTGGCTTTGCTCTCCAGGAAATGATCGGCCAGGATGGGGATATCCTCGGGCCGGTCCCGGAGCGGGGGCATGTGGAGGGACACGACATTCAGGCGGTACAGGAGGTCTTCGCGGAACCGTCCTGCCGCCACTTCGTCGTGGAGGATCTTGTTCGATGCGCTCACGACGCGCACGTCCACGGTGAGCAGGTTCGTGCCGCCCACCCGCCGGAACTCACCGGTCTCCAGAAACCTCAGGAGTTTTGGCTGGATGGCCGGGCTGATGTCGCCGACTTCATCCAGAAAAAGGGTTCCGCCGTTTGCCACCTCCACCAGCCCTTGTTTCGTGGTGAAGGCATTGGTGAACGCACCCTTCTCGTGTCCGAAGAGCTCGCTCTCCAGCAGGGCGTCAGGGATTGACGCGCAGTTCACGGCGACAAACGGCCGGTTGTTCCGCGGGCTGCGCCGGTGGATGAGATTGGCAATCAGCTCTTTTCCGGTTCCGCTGGCACCCTGAATGAGGACGAAAGACTCGCTTTCGGCGAAACGGGTCGCGCTTTCTATCACCTGCAGGAAGGCCGGGCTCTGGCCGATCAGCTCGTGCGTGCCGGTTTTGCGCGAGAGCTCGCTCTTCATCAGTTTGTTATCGATAAAGAGGGCCCGTCGCTCCAACGCGCGATGGATGGTATTGAAGATCTCCTCGATGTCGTATGGCTTGGCAAGGAAGTCGTACGCACCGAGCTTGATTGTCTCGATGGCGGTCTTGATGTCGGCGTAGTTGGTGAGGATGATGACCTGTGTGGTCGGCGAGTATTCCTGAACGAACTTCAGGACTTCGATCCCGCTGACCCGGGGCATGCGGATGTCCAGCAGGATGACATCATAGACGTTTCCCTGGATCAGGTTGATAGCTTCTCCGCCGTCCGCGGCCAGATCGACCGCGAATTCATCGGCTTCGGAGAGTTCGCTTTCCAGGAGAACCCGGAGCGGGGCTTCGTCGTCTACGACAAGGAGGTTATATTTCCTGGCCATACTCCCGACGCGGTAAGGATGCGCACCGTGGGAGGCGATGGCGACTATTCATTTAACACGCGCTCAATGGTCGTCAGCAGATCCACAAGGTCATACGGCTTGCTGACGAAGTCATCGGCCCCCAGTTTCTTGGACTCAATAGCGTTTTTCAGATCCGCGAATCCCGTCAACATCACCACTTTGGTTCGGCTTGGGCGCTCTTTGATGTGTTTCAGGACTTCAAACCCGTTCACGCGCGGCATCTTGATATCCAGCAACACAAGATCGAACTGCGTCTTGTCCAACTCCGCAATCGCCTCATCGCCGTCCGACGCGGTACGAACCTCGTATCCTTCATTGATCAACTCGTTGCTGAGGACGCTACGGAGCGCTTCCTCGTCGTCAACAACGAGAATAGTGCTTTTCTTGGCCATCTGAAGGTTCTCCCGCGGATTGTGAGTGTAGGGCAAACCCCGCTGGTCTCACTCCATTGTGCGGTAACAATTACCGCTCTGCTGCTGAGTATAGACAAAGTACAATTCAAAATCAACCACAAAAGGGGCGTTGCATCTCTGGGGCACATGTGCTATACTTGAGCACGGCCATGGCTGCTGACCCTGAAAACCCGCCCCCGATACGCCTTCTCTTCATCGACGACGATGCAAGCTACATGGCGGTTGCGCGCCATCTCCTTTCCAAGTACCAGGGTCGCCGATTCTTGACAGTCTGGAAGCAGGACCCGCGATCCGGCCTGGAATATCTCGACGGACGCCCTCCCCTGGATATGCTCGTTGTGGACTACTACCTCCCTGGCATGAACGGCCTGGAACTTACCCGCGAGATTCGTGCCCGGCAGATCGACATTCCTATCATTTTTCTGACCTCAAACCGCGACTTCCGGCTCGCAATCGAGGTCATGAAATACGGGGTGGAAGACTATCTGATCAAAGATGAAGCGATCGATTCCGTGCTCCCCCGTTCCATCATCAATATTCTGGAAAGAGTGCGGCTGAAGCAACAGATCACGACGCAGGCCAAAACTGACCTGATTGCCCGAAAGCGGACAGATGCCATCCATGAGCTTGTCGTCACCGTCTGCCATGAGTTCAACAACCCGCTGGCCGCGATCAAGATCAGCACAGATATCCTCCTTCGTCAGAATCTGGACGAAGAGGACAAGAAAATGGTGCTGGCGATTGACGCACAAATCGGGGTGGTGGAGCGGGAAATTTCACGGCTCCGTGACCTGAATTTCGAGAAGATCGATTTTGCCAAGCTGTAAGGGGTCTTGATTCTCTGTTCCTGTATTGGTATATTAATAGTCCGAACCGGCTATGGACGGACGCAAACTGAATCCGAGAGACGTCATCGCTTCACACGTGAAACGCACACCATACACCGACAGAAGACTTCTACGATCAGCATCACATACAGACAAGAACAGAGAATCCCGCCCACACGCGGGATTCTCCTTTTTTAGCGGGGGCACCTCATGCTGCGCGTGAGGGACGTTGCCGGTCTGATGGAGCGCTGGGCTCCCCGTGATTTTGCGATGGAGAAGGACAACGTCGGCCTCCAGGTCGGGGATCCGGCATCGCGGGTTCGCCGGATCCTTGTTGCGCTTGACGCCACCGAAGATCTCGTGCGCGAGGCCGTACGCCGAAACACCGATCTGATCGTCACCCACCATCCCCCGCTCTTCCGGCCCGTTCGAACCCTGGAAACGTCAACGGCCCAGGGCCGGCTTCTCGCAGCGCTTGTCCGGAGCAACATCTCCCTCTATGCGGCCCACACGAACCTGGATTTTGCCCCCGGCGGGACGAGCTTCGTCCTTGCCGAACGGCTCGGACTGCAACAGGTCCGGTTCCTTGCCCGGCACGCCCGGATGTACCGCAAGGTGGTCACGTTTGCCCCGGCCGCGGCGGTGGACCAGGTGGCCGGCGCAATGACCGCGGCAGGAGGAGGCGTCATCGGCAACTACGATGCATGCTCATTCCGCGTACAGGGAACCGGTACGTACCGCGGCAACTCCCGCTCCTCACCCCGCGTGGGAACGCGCGGACGGTTCGAGCGCGTCGAGGAAGTCCGCCTGGAGATGCTGGTGGATCAGCACAATCTCCGCGCTGTCCTCGAAGCCATGAAGCGCGCGCACCCGTACGAGGAAGTGGCTTTCGACGTCTATCCGTTGGACAACGTGTATCCCGGGACGGGCATGGGGGCAATCGGCACGCTGCGGAAACCGCTCACGCTGCCCGCGTTCCTTCGCCAGATCCGCGCAAAGCTCAAGACCGGTCCGATGCGCCATACGCGGGCTGTTACCCCGCGCATCCGCACGGTTGCGGTGTGCGGAGGCGCAGGGACTGACCTGCTCCAGGAAGCTGTTGCTGCGGGCGCCGATGCCTTCGTCACTGCGGATGTCCGGTATCACGCGTTCAGAGATGCCGCCGGGGTGATTGCCTTGATAGATGCGGGACATTATGAAACGGAATTTCCTGTTGTGGATGCGGTAACTCGGTACCTCCGGAACGCGCTGCGCGCCTCCCATCCCCGCGTGGGGGTGGATGCCGCAACCACCCGGACTTCACCCATTGTGATTGTGTAGCACTTTCCATTGAGGAGCACGAAGTGAAAAGCAAGCTTCAATATCTGTACGCCCTTCAACTGATCGACACAAGCCTTGATGAGCTTCAGCAGCAGAAAGGCGATCTTCCCGCCGAAGTGCAGAAGCTGGAAAAGGAACTGGCCGATCAACGCCAGCACCATGACGCCGTCGAGCAGGCGATGCGCCAGGCGTTCACGCAGCGTGACAACGCCGACAGTGAAATCGTCGGGCTCAGACAACGGCTGGAGAAGTACAAGAGCCAGCAGTTTGCCGTACGATCGAACCGCGAGTACGACGCTCTCACCCGCGAAATGGATGCCGCGAGCGAGGCCATCACCCGGCTCGAGAAAGAGATGGAGCAGCTGGAGACGCAGGCCGCCAACGCGCGGACGGAGCTGGCAGAGATCGACCTCCGTCTCGAAGCGGCGAAGGCCCATCTCGAAGAAAAGCGCGTTGCCCTCGCAGAGATATCGAAGTTGACCGAAGATGAAGAGCTGCAGTTCCAGCATGAGCGGCAGAAAGCGGTTGCCCGTATCAGCAAACCGGACCTTGCCGCGTACGAGAGAATCCGCAAGGCCAAGAAGGGCATGGCCGTGGTGCCCGTGAAGAAAGGCGCGTGCGGAGGATGTCACAACCGGGTCCCTCCGCAGAAACTCCTCGAGCTCCGGCAGAACGAACGCATGTATACCTGTGAACGGTGCGGCCGCATCATCGTGTCCGACGAAATCGTCGAACTGGCGGCGAAGCCCGGATGAAGTTGTTCGCGGCAACCGACGGCGCCTCGCGCGGGAACCCTGGTGAAAGCGGGATCGGGGTCATTGTCCGGAACGCCGACGGAGAAGTTGTGTTGAGCGTTTCAGAGTACATCGGGACGACCACCAACAACGTCGCGGAGTATACCGCCCTGATCACCCTGCTCCGGCGCATGGCACAAGTGCCCTGCACCCGGCTCGAAGTCCAGTCCGACAGCGAGCTCATGGTCCGGCAGGTGAATGGCACGTACCGGGTCAAGGATCGGAAACTCAAAGAGTACTCCGCCGAAGTCCAGCGGCTTCGCGCGGCGGCGCCATACGAGTTCCTGCTCCGGCACGTTCCCCGGGAACAGAACAAGGAAGCCGACGCCCTGGCAAACCGGGGCATCGAGCTGAGAGAGCAGGCGGACGACTGAGCGCCGGGTCTTTGCTTCTCTCGCACAGAATGTGTTAATTCACTTAATAAATCAACTCACACGCAGGTCGGGCAGCCGCGTTCCGCTTTCGGCGGGATGAGGAAAGTCCGAACTCCACAGAGCAGGGTGCCCCGTGAAGAGCGGGGGACTCGGTCGCGCAAGCGGCCGGGGACGGACAGTGTCACAGAAAACAAACCGCCCCCCATACGCATCCCCGTTGTACGATGCGTGTGCAGGGGTAAGGGTGAAATGGCGAGGTAAGAGCTCACCGCCCCGGGAGCAATCCCGGGGGCACGACAAACCCCCCCGGAGCAAGGCCAAATATGAGAGGAGAAGCTGCTCGCTTCGTCTTCCGCCCTCGGGCGGAAAGGTACTCTCGGGTAGGCTGCTAGAGCCAAGGAGCAATCCGCGGCCCAGAGAAATGGCTGCCTCCTTCGCTTGAAAGAGCGAAGCAGACAGAATTCGGCTTACAGACCTGCACCATGTGTCGGATGCGCCGGCCCGCCGTCGCACCCGTCATATGGCCTTTCGATCTGGAGTTCCTTGTGCGGACTACCGTAAGGGATCACCGGTGGATCCTCGCCGATCCTCCGGACGAGGGCCTGGTTGCGACCCTCGCAAGAGATATTAACGTCCCCGAGAGTATCGCAAAGATCCTCGTCTTCAGGGGCATCGCAGACTACGACACGGCCAAGGTGTACTTCCGGCCGACCATGGAGTTGCTGCACGACCCGTATCTGCTCGACGGCATGGACAAGGCCGTCGATCGCGTCCTCCGCGGGCTTGCCGAAAACGAAGCGTTCTTTGTCTTCGGAGACTATGACGTTGACGGCACCAACGGTGCCGCAATGCTCTACCTCTTCCTGAAAGAGCTTGGGGCCCGGGTACAGTACTATATTCCGGACCGCCTGAAGGAAGGGTATGGCATTTCCCGCGCGGGCATCGACCATGCTGTCGAGTTAGGTGTAAACCTGTTCATTGCCATCGATTGCGGCATAACCGCCGTGGACCAGGTCGACTATGCCAGCCAGCGCGGGCTGGATGTTATCATCTGCGATCACCACGAAGCCGGTCCGGTCCTTCCCCCAGCTCTTGCCGTGCTGGACCCCATCAAGCCCGGCGATCCCTACCCCTTCAAGCCGCTCAGCGGCTGCGGTGTCGGCTTCAAGCTTATCCAGGGCATTGCCCGCAGGGTCGGAAAAGAGGATCTCCTGCGTCCCTATCTCGACTTTGTTACGCTCGCCAGCACTGCCGACATCGTGCCTCTCACGGGGGAGAACCGCGTCCTGGTCAAGCTCGGTCTGGAGAACATCAATACCTCGCCGCGGCCCGGCATCAGAGCCCTCATCGAGAGCGCGGGGCTGAAGCTGGGACGGATCACCACGGGGCAAATCGTCTTCGCCCTCGCCCCCCGCATTAATGCCGCAGGCCGGCTCGGCGATGCGACACGGGCAGTGCGCCTGCTCACGTCGGTCGACCCCGAGGAAGCGCGAGCCCTTGCCCAGGAGCTCGAAGAAGAGAACCGTAACCGCCGCAAGATCGACGAAGACACCTTTGCCGACGCGCAGCAGTTGTTCGAAGAATGTTTTGATGTGCACTCCGATCCCGCGATCGTTCTCCATCAGGAGCACTGGCACCCCGGTGTCGTCGGCATCGTCGCGTCACGGATGGTCGAACGCTACTATAAACCATCCATCATGATGGCCACCGTGGACGGCGTCGCAAAAGGCTCGGCACGAAGCGTCTCCGGGTTTGACATCTACGAGGCACTCAAGCGCTGTGAGGATAAAATCCTGCAATTCGGCGGACACAAGTATGCCGCGGGCCTCACGGTCGAAATCGAACGACTCGAAGAGTTCCGGGAGGCGTTCAAAGCAGCAGTGAAGGACCTCATGACAGAGGAACTCAAGACGCCGGAAATCCGGATCGACATGGAACTCGACCTGCAGGAGATCACGCCCCGCTTCATCAAAATCCTGCGGGAATTTGCACCCTTCGGACCGAACAACTCGCGTCCGACGTTTCTTACCAGGAACCTTGAAGTCGCAGGCACGGCACGGATCGTGGGGCGAAATCACCTGCGATTCCGTGTGCGCCAGAACGGCGCCAGCTTTGATGCAATCGGTTTTGGACTCGGCGAACTTCTGCCTCGCGCGTTCTCCGGACGCAAGGATCTGGAGTGCGTCTACACCGTGGAGGAGAATGAGTGGACCCCTCCGTCGGGATCCCGATCGGCCGATCCTGTTCCGCAGCTTAAAATAAAGGACCTACGATAAGGAGATATGCACCATGTCTGGCCATTCAAAGTGGGCGACGATCAAACGCAAAAAAGCTGCGACGGATTCGGCTCGCGGGAGACTCTTCACCCGTCTCATCAAGGAAATTACCATTGCGGCCAGAAACGGCGGCGGTAACCCGGACGGCAATCCCCGTCTCCGGCTCGCCATCCAAACGGCGAAAACGAACAACATGCCTGCGGACAATATCAAGCGTGCAATCCAGAAGGGCACCGGCGAACTTCCGGGCGTGGCCTACGAGGAAATCACCTATGAGGGCTACGGCCCAAGCGGCGCTGCCATCCTCGTGGATGTGGTCACGGACAACGCCAATCGCACCGTCTCCGAAATCCGGCACATCTTCTCGCGCAACAACGGAAACCTGGGCCAATCGGGAAGCGTGGCGTGGATGTTTCATAAGAAAGGCAGCATCGTCATCCCCGCCACCGGGCAGAAGAGCCCGTTGTCTGAAGACGATCTCCTCGGCATCATTCTCGACGCAGGAGCGGATGACATGATGTCCGAGGGAGGCATCTTCACGGTCGTCACTGCACCGCAGGCCTTTGAGGCCGTCAAGAAGGCCCTCGAAGACAAAGGCATCGTGCTCGAATCCGCTTCTCTGCAAATGATCCCCCAAAACACCGTCAAAGTCACGGGCAAGGACGCCGAGAATCTGATGAAGCTCATGGATGCTCTCGAAGAGCACGACGACGTCCAGAGCGT
>JADLEA010000383.1 GCA_020846365.1 Bacteroidota bacterium | reverse complement strand
CCCCGGCTCTGCAGTCGCGCGGGGACGCGGCGAGATCCTCGAATACTTTCCCCTGGATATCCCGTATACTATCCTGTTGTGCAATCCGAACGTGCACGTGTCCACGGCATGGGCATACGCACAGATTCGTCCCGGAACATCCGGAAAACCGGAGGATCTCAGGCGCGCAGTGGAATCCGGAGTGAAGAACCCGTCAGTTCTTAACCGTACGTTGCGCAACGACTTCGAGCCTGTCGTGTTTGCCGCATACCCCAACGTCAGGGACGTGAAACAACGCATGACAGATGGGGGGGCTCTCTTTGCGCTCATGTCCGGCAGCGGATCGACTGTTTATGGCCTGTTCGCTGAGCCCGGGAGTGCCCGAACAGTCGCTGCATCCCTTGAATCCCTTGGATACCGGACGTTCATCACCGATCCTTCCTTCATGCGGTAAGGACTGCTATGCGCACCGGCATACACAGACGGGCAGTACTCCTTAGGCATGCCGTCTGGCAGCTCATGGCCTTGACCGGCCTATGCGCGGTTCTTGCCTTCGCCCAGGTGCGCCAACCGAATACCAGCAGGACAGTCCCGCCCCCTCCCGTTCCACCACAGGGAGTAACGAACCAGACGCCGGCGCCTGCTTCGATCGAGGCGTCTCAACGTGATTCCATGAAGTTGCAACGCGGGGATTCGATCCGGGTTCAGCGCGCTGATTCGGCACTGATTCAACGAAGAGATTCGACAGGCGCGCACCATTTCGATTCGACTCTGGCAGCGCATTCGGATACAACGTTTGCCCGGCGACCGGATTCGCTCGGGCAGTGGGACCTGCATACATGGGCCGGCTCGGTGACGCTCAGCACCGACACTGCTCACACCCTGACGGCGACGCAGCTGGAATGGCTTGTGCCGGTGTCTATCGGGCATGCGGTCGCAACGATGCCGGGGGTCTACATCGCCGACCAGGCAAGCATTGGGCAGTACCTGCGGCCGACAATGCGCGGCGTGGACTGGCGAGGGATCGGCATCACGATCGACGGAATCCCGGCCGCAGATCCGGCCACCAACATGCTGAATCTCTCCGCGATTCCCATAAGCATGGCGGACCGTATTGAAGTCGTTACCGGTCCACGCTCCTTCCTCTTTGGCCTGGGGGCGGTTGGAGGGACGATAAACATCGTGACCCGGCGGGCATCGCACCCGCTCCCCTTCACGCGCATCCGGTACTCAGAGGCCGGATACGGGTATGCGTACAGCGACGGCCTGGCGAACATGGACATCAGCCGGCGGTTCAATGCTGACCTCGGGTACCAGTTCCAGGGCACGGAAGGCCGCTACGACAACAGCGGTCACGAGCAGTGGAACATACGCAGCAACCTCCGCTATCACGTCGCTGAGGAGTGGGATATCACGCTGAGTCACCTGTATACTCAATCCCGTACCGGATTGAATGACGGCATAGATCCCGACGCCGGTGGGTTGAGCTTTGCCTTTCAGCCCAATCTGGCAACGGTCCGCAACACCGATGCGTACGAGAAGATCACCAGGCATGACCTCGCGCTGAAGATCGCGGGATCATTTTGGGGAGACAGCACAAACCTCACCTCCTTTGCGGTCTTTACGTCTCACCTTCTCCGGGAGTACAGAGATGAAGAGACCGGGACCATTCCCAACGGTTTCTTCCTGAAGCAGGACCACAAGACCAGTCGATCGGGCGCCTCTCTGCGCCAGCGCTTTCGGGCCGGTCCCCAGATGATCGTCGCGGGGGTGCAGGCGGAGGAGGACAGGATTGTGGAGAGTCCCACGTTGGGGAGCAGACGCAATCCGGCCGTCTCGGGCTGGCTGTTGGACGAGATTGCCTTTTCTTCCGGCCTTGTCTGGTCTCTGTTTGGGCGACTGGATCATATCCGCGGGAAAACCCACAGCGGCTTCGGTTCCGATCTGACCATCCGGTTCGGGGACGTGATCACTGTACAGGGAGGGCTCTCCGTGAGCCACCGGCCGGGCACGTATGCAGAGCTCTTCTGGACCGACTCTACCGTGTTCCGGTCGGATCTCCCCGCGCAGGAGCGGCACATTCAGGGTGAGATCGGAGCCCGGTGGGAGTTCGGCGAACATGCTCATGCGCGGCTCGTGTATGCATATCGTACCGTCCGGGATCCCATTCTCTTCTCCGTTGTCTCTGCATCCGACCTGCGACCGAAGATCCAACTCAGCCGGGGTGACAAGCTTCAGATCCACAGCGTAGAGTTGTCACTGGGCTTCCGTATCGGCTTCATCATGGTCGAAGGGACCGGCACGTACATTCGCCAGACTGACGCGTCCGGTATCGAAGCAAAGGAGATTCCGCCGCTCCAGGCCAGAGGCGGTGTCTACTTCCGCGACAGGATCCTCGGCGGAGCGCTGGATCTCCAGGCAGGCGTAAGGGCACAGGCACGCACGGGATTCGACGGTTCGACAATACTCGGGGAGACGCTCTTCCCGCTTCAGAATGCCAGGGCGAGAATCGGTATGGCCTCCGCGCTGGACCTGGTGCTCGTGGCCCGCCTCGGGGATGCGTACATACATTTCCTCTGGGAAAACATCACGGACGCCACCTACTTCACCACTCCGTTCACACCGGCGCTTGATCGGAACATCCGGTTCGGAGTGTCCTGGGAGTTTACGAACTAGCAACACGCTTCACAGCGTTCACACGCAACAAAATTGCCGCGGCATTCGTCCCTACGAGAGTGGAAACCAGATGCCGCACGAAGTCACCGTGAAACGGCGCCAGTCAAGTTCAACCGTACAGCGGAGGAGAAATGGATTCGCAGATCGCCTTGCTTTTGAGGATCATCGACCAGGCCTACGTGAAGAAGGCGTGGCATGGGCCCAACCTTCGCGGTTCGTTGCGCGGCCTCACTGCAGAGGAGGCCGCATGGCGTCCGCATGCCGGGCGGCATAACATCTGGGAGGTGGCGGTTCACGCAGCATACTGGAAGTATGCCGTCGGACGCCGGCTGACCGGCGCGAAGCGGGGGTCGTTCCCCCTGAAGGGGAGCAACTGGTTCCCCCGCACGTCGGATCTCACCGAGAAGCTCTGGCAGGAGGACCTCCGCCTTCTGGAGCAGACGCACCGGGACATGTG
>JADLEA010000382.1 GCA_020846365.1 Bacteroidota bacterium | reverse complement strand
TTGGACTTCTTCTCCCACGAATTTGCGCGCACTACAGCGCGCAGAGCGGGGCAGAAATCAGCATCAATGCTGGTTGCTTTGCCCAACTGCCTTCCCTGGATTGGATTCTCCACTCGTTTCCGTCCATGGTTCGGCCGCTGTACGGTGATCATGCCTTCTCCCACCCGATCGGGCTCATGGTTCAACCTGAGCGATGCGAGCTTTTCGAGGCTGCGTTGAGGCAACCCCTCGGCAAACACGCCTGGCTCGAAGTAGTTGCGTACTTGAAAGACGCTCGGAAACTGATCACCATTCGGAGGATCAAGGACGCGGGCAATTGGGACTACAGCTATTATACGAATGCGAATGACGCCAGGATGAAAGGACTTGAGCTTTCACTTGGGCTGGACAACGGAGGAGGACTCCGGGCACGGCTTGCGTACGCGCTATCAGAGGTCCGGGGAACCGGGTCCTATCCGGGGTCCTCAATCGGATATGTGGATGACTACCCCGCCCGGCTTCCGCCTGCTGAGCTATACCTTTTGGACCACAACCAGACACACCGCGGCACAATTCTTCTGTCCGCAAGACCCTCCGCGTCGGCCGGATCCATTCTGGACGGTCTGGCGTTGAACCTCCTGATGACCTTCAACTCCGGGCACAACTTTGGCGCGCTCCGTACCAGAAGCGAGAGGGAGCTATACGACCCACTCCTCGACCCCGTCACAGACATCCTGGATCCGCGAGACGCCACCCTCGCAGCCATTCCACACAGCTTCACGACCCCGGCAGTATTCAATGTAGACGTCAGCGTCGGGAAAACGTTCACGGTGGGTGGTGCGGAGATTGAATGCTACATGCTCGTGACAAACCTCCTCAACGCAAAGCAGACGGTCAATGTTTACCCGACAACTGGAAGCGCAACGGACGATGGCGCGTTCGGGATCCAGGGTGCCGAGAGGTATCTTACGAATCCGGAGTTCCTCACAATGCGCCGCATGCTGAATATCGAAAACCGCTGGAGTTACGCTGTTGCGAATGCTCCATGGTACAACCGGGAGACGCTGAGCTCCGGCCTGCCGGATATCTACGGCATGCCGCGCCAGATTCGCGTGGGAATCCGCGTGGGGATCAACGGAGGTTAATGGAGAAGCAGCATGACTTTGACATCGGCGAATCTTCTCGAAGGGTCCACCACCGATACCGCCTCGAAGCAGTACGGATAGAATCCTGACGCCAGCGTCCCGGCATCAAATACGCGCTCGTAGCACCCTGCATCCTCTATGCCGTCACTGATCTGTGAGATTTCCTGACCGAGCGTGTTGTAGACCGTCAGTCTCACCCGGCTCCGCTCCGACAATCCGTACCGCAACGTTGTGGTGGGGTTGAACGGGTTGGGGTAATTCGCACATAACTCATATTCATGTGGAAATACCACCCCCCGCTCCCCTGCATCCGTAACTGGCGCCAGCCGTATCCGGTAGACCCCCGTTCCCGCCGTTATGTAGAGGGTCTTCCGGTCCTCATCGCCCCATGCGCAGTTTGTGGGTGTTTCGGGTGTCGTGATCTTGTCCAGATAGGTTCCCGCGGGAGAAACAATCCAGACTCCGCTCGGTCCGGTGCAATACACGTTGCCGGCAGGATCAACCTTCATTCCGTCCGCGTAACCCGACATCGGAATGGTATAAAACAGTCTCTTGTTGGAGATCGTCGAATCGTGGTCCACATCCCAAACATAGATCTTGTATTGCGGTGATTCGTTCACATAGAGTCTCTTCTCATCGGGCGAGAAGCAGATGCCGTTGGGTTTGTCGAACGTGCTGTCCATGACCTGCAACGTACCGGACGGGCTCAGCCGGAAGACGCCTTTGAAACTCAGCTCCTTTGGCTCGCCGGCCGGGGTGTTGAAATCCGGATCCGTGAAGTAGATCGAACCCTTGGAGGTGACCACGATGTCATTCGGACTGTTGAATCGTTTCCCGTTGTAGGTCGCCGCGAGCGGCGTGATGGCTCCGTTGGATTCTTGCCGGGCGATCCGGCGCAGCCTCATTTGCGTGAGGATCAGATTCCCCTGCAGATCGAAGGTCAGCCCGTTGGAACTGTCTGACGGCTTCAGGTAGATCGTGACCTGCGAATCTAACGCCGACCATTGATAGATGATGCCCGGATGTATATCACTGAAGAGCAGACCGGTACCGTCCTTCCATACCGGCCCCTCGACGAACTTGAACCCGTTCGCGATGCGCTCCAGCTTCGCACCGGATGGTATGGGAGATTGGCAGAAGGCAATGTGCGTCCATGCAAGTATGAGAAGAACAACAATTCTGATCACCATGGTCACTCCCTTTCTCTCGCCATGGCAGCTCTACGCATATCTGCCGGCATGAGCTCAATAGCGTACCGGAGAGCTGTGCGCGGCATGACCGCTTTGTTCCTCTGAACGTAGTCGAACACCTCCTGGAGGTGCGGCTTGCTCGCTACCTTCAACATCCACCCGTATCCTGTTTGCGCCATGTCGTCCTTGTCTTCCAGCAGGATGTCCGCTATCTCCAGAATCTCCTTCAGAAAGAGTCCTTTGCGGGCCGGGACGATGAGCGACACAGCCGAGGCCCGGCGCACCCACCGGTTCCGGGAAAGGGCCCAGGTCTTGAGTTTCGGAAGGAACTCCGGGTACATCTCGATCAACGTCCCGACCGTATGATTGCAGAGCGAATCACAGGACGCCCAGTTATTGACATAGCGGTGGACCCACCTTTCGAATACTTTGAAATCGGCCGGTATGTAGGACTTGCGAATGGCATAGGACCATTCGCAGGCAATGAATCCTTCCTCCAGATATTTCGCCTGCCACAAGTCCTCGCAGAGCGCCAGAATATCCTTCTTCGGCAGGTGCTCAATGGTCTTGAAGTGCTTTTTCGAGACTGTCCTGAGCCGGGCCGCTGTGACGCCATACAACGTCACTTCTTCTTTGAAGAATGTGCGTCCGCTTTCGCGCGCCTTTCTCGTCGCGTTTCGTTTCAGATCGCGACGGACGCTAGCGAGTATCGCGTTCTTGCCTGCCTTGCTGCTTCCGTCGGCATGCCCTGTCATGATCTTCCTTCCTTTGTTGGCCCTACTCCTGGTTCTCACCTGTCGCCATCGCATACAGGGTTGTGGTCGTTCTCCAGTTTCGCGCAGTAGCAGCGACTTTGAGTTTCTTCTCGAAGAAGAGGTTGGTATAGGGAGTTTGCCCGTAGCCGTCGGGACAATGGACAAAGACTTCCAGAGCTGAGACCTTGAGTTCATCCCGGGTTTTGACAGGCGGTATCGACAGGTCCTTCACGGCGGTCGCCGACGGCTTTGCGCCAAGGAAGACGACGAACAGATGCTTTTCATCAATGCCATCCCGGCCGGCGAACGGATTCTGCTTGATGATCTTTCCGAGATCGCCGGCTTCTCTGGTGATGACCGTGACCGGGAAGCCAAAGGAGTCTGTGATCGCCTTCTCGATGTCTGTGTTGATACGCTGAATATCCTTGCGCGTCGAGTTGAAGACAACGTTGCCGCTCTGAATGTAGGTCTTGAAATCCGTGAAGCCCGCCGATTCGTAGAGGGCTTTGAGATCCTTCATCGGGATCTTCTTGTGACCTCCGACATTGATGCCTCGGAGCAGGGAAATGTAGACCGCCATGGGATTCCTCAATTATCTCCCACTCTCCTTCCTCAGTGTCGAGATTCTTTCGCCCAGTGCAAAGAACGCATCTTCCTGCTTTGTGAGCGCTTCCCCCCGCAGCATTTCCGCTGGCGAACCCAGAAGCCACACTTCGGCATCACCGATCCTGAAGGGTTGCATGCCCAGAGTTGCAGTAACCCCGGGAAAACGAGTTTTGAAGATATCGACGAACAGATCGACCCTGGTTACAAACGCAAGCACTTTCGGATTCGCCTCCGCCGCCCTTTCGATCAGTTCGCGAACATCACTGTCGTTGGGCCGGGCGTCTTTGTCTTTCTCATTGCTGGCCACGGTCCGGCGATTCAGGACCGCTATCCCGATGCCGAGCCGCAGAAGTTGCGACGTCTTTTTCTGCAAGAACATCACCCGCACCGGATCGCTTACATTCCCTTTCGCGTGGCCTTCGGCCAGTGCCTTGCGCTCCGCAGAGGTGATGATCCGCTGGGGAGTAATCCCGCCTATCTCAAGCAACTCCCAGAACCGATTCCGCGGGTGGAGGTAGTAGAAACCGATGCCGTCTGACACTTCATCTACCACGGCCCCCACAAACACGACGGTCATTTCTGACTGCAGAATCTCGTTCAGCATTGAGCTCCTTTACGGCTTGACTTGTTCGTGCCCCTTGCGGTGTGCTGGAAGCGGTTAGTTTCTGTCGTAGAGGACCCTGTGACACACTCAGACCATCGCGGAATCGGTGACTGCGGCATGCACTTCGCACCACTTCCGGCGGTGTGCGCATGATGATGACCATTGGAATGTACCCATGCGCAGGTCGAATATCAACCGATGCCGCCGTGGCATCGGTGCCACACTCGATCCGCCGCCTGGCTCCTCATGGGACTTCAATGCCACAGTCGGCTTCGGTCTGGGCGGAAGCACCTTCATGGAACAGCAGGAAAAGGGCCGGAAGTTCGTCGTCGTGGCATGGCATGCCGTTTGCGTCAGGCAGCACGTAGCGGCACAACACATCTTCCTTAACACTGGAGTCACGACATGCAAACCACTTTTCGCGCTACGCTTCTGGGAATGGTCTTTCTCCTGGCACTCCTCGCGGCGGGCTGCAGGGACGATTCATCCGATTCCTATGGTTCACCCTCTGGCCCTTCCTCCAATCCATCGACTCCCCCGCCGACCTCGACTCCAAACACCGTCGTGATATCGAGCAGCGCCTTTGGCCCGGCATCGATAACTGTGAGTGTCGGGACAACGGTGACGTGGAGGAACAACGACGGGATCGCGCATACGGCGACGAGTGATGCGGGCACATGGGACACCGGGAGCATCCCCGGCGGAGGTTCCGCATCACGGACATTCTCCACGGCGGGAAGCTTCCCCTATCACTGCACCTTTCACAGTGGTATGAGGGGGACGGTGGTCGTGCAGGAGGCGTTTACGCGTGTTGCCGTTTCGCCCACCAAGGAACAGTAGGCCCGTTCAGAGTCTACGAGCCTTGTTTCCTGTGCGAAGGTTTTCTTTTCTCGTGCCTTGCCCGCGTCTATCCCCGCACCGAAGCAGAGTGATGGTCACCGGACCAGCAGGAGCTTGCGAGTCTGGACAAAGCCACCTGCTTGAAGTTGATAGAAATACACGCCCGACGACAGGCCGGAAGCGTTGAACATCACTTCATGATATCCGGCCTCAACCTCTCCGTTGACCAGCACCGCGACTCTCTGCCCCAGGGTGTTGAAGACATTGAGGGTGACAGCGGCGCGGGCCGGCAGACCATAGCGGATTGTCGTGCTCGGATTGAACGGATTGGGATAGTTCTGTGACAACGTGTAGATCGCTGGGACCTCCTGTCCTCCGGGCGGAACATCGGTGAGGAGAAGCCGGTAGGTGAGCGCAACAGCGTAGCCCTGGTAGAAATATTCGTTCTTTCCGTCATCGACTATTTCCCAATACTGCGGATCATCTGTCGGGGTCCATTCAGAGCCATTCCAGGTGTAATGCCAGAGGGTCGTGGGTCTGCCTCCTTCGTCATAGGTCTGGAGTTGCTGCCACACATTCACCCAATCGCTCCCAGATCCTTCCTCGTAGAGCGATGAGAGCAGATTGCCGGTTGCATCATAAGCGTACGAAAAGCGTTCGACCTTGGTCCACTGGTCATTGTGCCAATACTCATATGCGTACGTAAGCAACCTGTCTTCCGAGTCATACGAGGTCTCGACGCGCGCGCTATTGATCCATTCGCTGTCCTTCCACGCCTGTACGAATCTCAGACTCGGATTCCACAATGCATCATAGGTGTACGTACTAAAGTACACGTTCGTCCATTGATCGCCTATCCAGTCTTCACGCAATGAGGTCGACACCTTCTTCACGGCAGCATAGGTATTCGTCTCGCGCGAGGAGTTCTTCCATTGCGAGAACACCCAACTTTCACGCAGCTCTGTCAGTTTATCTCCGTTCACATCATACGTGCTGGTGGAACGAGCGGAATTCTCCCAGGCACCGGACCACGTCTCGTAGAGCTGCGTGAGCCGATTCCCGTTCCCATCAAAGGTATGCGACAGGCGGGAGAACGGCACCCAATCACTGCCGGATCCTTTCTCGTACAGGTCCGACAGCTTGCGGCCGGCCGCATCATAGGTATAGGTGTGACGCTCATCATTCTCCCATTGCACACTGTCCCAGCGTTGCTCGGTCCAGGTGGATTGCAGTCTGCCGGTTGCTTCGTACGTATACCCGCTGCGGTAGTATCCCTCCCACTGACCGTCGCCCCAGTACTCGAACACTTCACTCGTCTTGTTCGCCATCGGACCGTATGTGTAGACCCAGCGCTCGGTGTTCGACCATTGTCCGTTCGACCAGATCTGGGTCTCATCCGTTAGCACGTTGTGATTGGCGTCATACGTGGCTGTTGTGAGCAGTGAGTCCACCCAGACGCCGTCCTTCCACTTCTGCGTCACATCGAGGGTCTCCTTAGCAGATTCATTAAATGCGTACAGATGTCTCGTTGTGTCGTAGGGGCTTCGAACTATCGCAGTGTCGACGAGGTAGAAGAAGTT
>JADLEA010000381.1 GCA_020846365.1 Bacteroidota bacterium | reverse complement strand
ATGTGCTGTGTACAGATCATCTCGGAGATATGGATAAGGCCTTCGATGCCTTTCTCGATTTCCACGAACGCGCCGTAGTCGGCCAGGGAGACCACTTTGCCGGTGACCTTGGTGCCCACAGGGTACTTGTTCTCGATATTCTCCCACGGATGGGGTTGCAGCTGTTTGTACCCGAGGGAGATGCGTTTCTTTTCCTGATCGAAGTCGAGCACGACCACGTTGATGGTCTGGTCCAGTTTCACGATCTCCGAGGGGTGGTTGATGCGTCCCCAGGAGAGGTCGGTGATATGCACGAGTCCGTCCACGCCGCCCAGATCCACGAACACGCCGAAGTCCGTGATGGCTTTGACGGATCCTTCGAGGATCTGGCCTTTCTCGAGGCTTTCGATGATGGCTTTGCGCTGGCCGGCCATTTCTTCTTCCACCAGCACCTTGTGGCTGACGACAACATTTTCGGAGGGATGGTTGATCTTGACCACCCGGAAGTCCATCGTCTTGCCGATGTACACGTCGAAGTCGCGCACGGGGCGGACGTCGATTTGCGAACCCGGCAGGAACGCGTCGATGCTCATAAGGTCGACGACAATACCGCCTTTGATGCGCCGCACGCAGCGGCCCTGCAGGACCTCGCCGGTGTCAAAGGCCTTGGTGACCCGTTCCCAGACGCGCATGAAATCCGCGCGCTTTCGCGAGAGCACGAGCTGTCCCTCTTTGTTCTCGACGCTCTCGAGGAATACTTCTATCTCCTCCCCGACTTTCAGCTCTTCGGGGCGGGAGAACTCTGCAAGCGGAACGACGCCTTCGGACTTGAACCCGATGTCCACGGAGACTTCGCTTTCTCCGATGGAGACGATGCGTCCCTTGATGATCTCTCCCTCATTGATCTTGCCGAGCGTCCCTTCGTACAACTTCAACATCTCGTTGTACTGGGTCTCGCTGTATTCACGGTCATCCAAAGATGGCTTCGTGCTTGTGGTGTTCTCAGCCATTCATCCTCCTGTTGTGCGACATACCATCCCGCGCACTGCGGGATTTTCCCGCCGGGGTCCCGGGGCCGCCGTCATCGGTGCGGTCCTGCAGAAACTGGCCGGCAGGAAGTCTTTTGATGGTGTGGTAATGAGTGATTTAGTGATGACGCTCTGCTGCTAACTCTTCGATTGCCTCTTTGACGCGTTCCATGAGCCACTGGGGCGTGGACGTGGCGCCGCTGATTCCCACTGTTTCCGCGCCCGCAAACCACGCGGACTTCAGCTCACCCGGGTTTTCGATGAAATACGACCGCGGGTTTGCTTCATGACAGATGTCGAAAAGCACCTTGCCGTTCGACGAGTTGCGGCCCGCAACAAACACCATGACGTCGTTTGCAGCGGCATACTCCCGCAACTTCTTGTCGCGCCCCGAGACCTGCCCGCAAATGGTATCCTTTGCGTGAAAATCGATCGCGGACTCTTCAAACGTCCCGACCACGAACTCCTGGATCTTCTTGCGCAACAGATCGGCGATCTTGTAGAACGTGGCCTTGTCCATGGTGGTCTGGGAAAACAACACGGTCTTCCTTCCCTGCTCCACCTTATCAATCTCCTCGACCGACTTGATCACCACCGCTTCGCCGTTGGTGTGTCCGACAAGTCCGATCACTTCAGCATGATCCTTCTTGCCGAAGATCACGATCTGATATCCATTGTCATAGAACTTGCGAATCCGTTCCTGCACCTTGGTGACGACCGGACAGGTCGCATCGATCAACGTGATACCCAGGCGGCGAGCTGCCGCATACGTTGCCGGGGGTTCACCATGCGCACGGATCAACACCCGCTTCCCCCGCAATCCGGCGAGATCGTCGTGGGTGACGGTCTCGAGCCCTACTGCCTTCAGGCGATCGATCTCCACGGGATTGTGGATGATCGGTCCCAGGGAGTAGAGTGCTTCTCCGGAGGACATTTCCTCTTCCGCAATGTCGATTGTGCGCACCACGCCCCAGCAAAACCCGGCATTGCGGTCGACACTAACCTTCATCCGGCACTCTCCTTCTCGATCTTCTCCTTCGCGATGCGCACCACCAGATCCACTTGCTGCTCGATTGTCAGGTCGGAGGTGTCGATCTCGATGGCATCCTCGGCCCTGCGCAACGGCGATTCCGCTCGCGAAGCATCCCGGGAGTCGCGGTCGGCAATCTCTCGTTCCAGATGCTCCAGCGGAATCTTCTCGCCTCGTTCAGCCAGTTCTTTGTGCCTGCGTTGTGCGCGCGACCGGATTCCGGCTACCATAAAGAACTTGAGATCTGCTTTTGGGAAGACAACGGTTCCGATATCTCGTCCCTCCAGCACAATGCCTCCATCCCTGCCCATCGCCCGCTGCTCCCGCACCATGGCCTCGCGGACTGCCTTCTGACTGCTGACGGCGCTCACGGCCCGCGTTACCGCAGGTGTCCGGATCGCCGAAGTGACGTCTTCGCCGTCCAGAAAAACGGCGAGCCCGCTTTCACTTCGCGTCAGGCCTACGCGCGTTCCCGAAAGCATCTTCGCTATCGCCGCACTGTCATCGGACGAAAGGCCTGCGCGCAGGACTTTCAACGTCACAGCACGGTACATCGCGCCGGTGTCGATGTGCATATAGCCAAGCTGCTCGGCGGCCAGTCTTGCCGTCGTGCTCTTTCCCGACGCGGCAGGGCCGTCGATTGCAATCACCAACCGGCGTTTGGTCACGGAGACGTCATCACGTAAGAATTAAATATACGCAAATGCACAATAATCAGCAACTTCTTTGAAATACCGCAAGAATGCCGTATCTTCAGCCACGGTGCTATGGCTTCCCCCTACAGAAAGCTTACACACGAAGAGCTTGTGGCACAAAGACTCTCCGGAGACGATGTGCTCCGTGCTCCCAGGCATCCCGTTTACGGTCTGCTGGACAACGTCCGGAGCATGTACAACGTCGGCTCAGTTTTCAGGACGTCTGACGGAGCACGGATCTCAGGGTTGATCCTCACGGGATTCACCCCCCACCCACCCCGCAGAGAGATAAGCAAGACAGCCCTGGGGGCCACTGAAACAGTTCCGTGGGCTTACTATCGGGATCCAAATGAGGCAATTGCCGGATTACGGGAGAAAGGTATTCGACTCTGCGCGGTTGAGCACACAAGCCAAGGCAAGCCCTACACCGAAGTGGGACCCTCGGATTTTCCTCTTTGTCTCATATTCGGCAACGAGTTAACGGGGGTGTCTCCAGTATTTCTTAAGCACGCCGACCTGGCTATCGAAATCCCCATGCCTGGTGCAAAGCAATCGCTCAACGTCGCGGTGGCCTACGGGATCGTAGTTTTCGAGATGCTCCGGATCATCCGATCGGGAGCATCTATTTGAGCACGTCGTATGCAAGAGTGAAGAAGTCAGTCCGCTCAAGGGTGTGAATGCGCACCACCCCGGCACGTACCAGGGAGACCAGGATCCGCGAGGCGCGGTGCTCCGAGATGTTTACCAGGTTGCTGAATTCTTTTGCGGTTATCCGTTCGTTCGCGTCCAGATACCGGAAGAGCCGCTTCTCGTTATCTCCTATCTCAATCCTCATGGGCGGCGAGTCGGGGCGCTCATCCCTCAGGATCTTCACCACTTCCTTGCTCGCCATGACGGTCTTGTCGTGGACACGGATATACACCCTTGTGCCGGCCCCATTGGGGTGGCCGTTTGAATCCCCCATGAAGTAGTGAGGTTTGTCGCTGCTCTCCTGGACGGTCGCAACGATGACGTCCTTGCCGTTGAAGGGGACGATATCGATGTCAGGCCGTATCTCCGGGAGGCAGAGTTTCGTCCCTGCCTCATAGATCAGGTCCGCTTCGCTCTTCTCGCTCTCCACTCCCACGATGGATCCGTCGTCGTCCACGCCGAAGAGAATATGTCCCCCTTTTGTGTTGGCGAATGCGATGAGCGCCCGCGCGATTTTCTCCTGCGTTGATACCTTTCGCTTGAATTCAATCTCGAAGCCCTCACCCTCTTCGATGAGCCGGTTCACGTCTTTGTAGTCCATCTCAGCTTCCCTGGTCTGTGGCACTGGTATCCGGTATCAACGGCGCCGGTTCCAGCGGTGCTGGTTGCGGCGGCGCGATTGCCGAGTCTTCACCCTGGGGAGACTGTTCGCGTGATCTTGATGTATCCTCCTCTCCTGTCGTCGTTGTGATGATTTGCCTGCGTGCGGCCATCCGGTTGAGCACGATGGCCTTGCGCCGGAGCACATACCGCGAATTCGCGTCGGGCCGGTGGCGGAGCGGGCTCGGGATGACCGCTGCGAGACGGGTTGCTTCTTCAAGGGACAGTGCCGCTGCCGATTTGCCGAAATAGGTCCTGGCCGCCGCTTCGATCCCGAAAATCCCCCGTCCCCACTCAATCAGGTTTACATACAGTTCCAGAATCCTTTGCTTGCTCAGCCGCCCCTCCATGAGCACCGTGATGACGGCTTCCTTCAGTTTTCTGACCGGATCTTTGGAGGTCGAGAGGAACAGATTCTTCGCAAGCTGCTGCGTGATCGTGCTGCCGCCCCGGGCGGCTCGGCCCTCCTCCAAATTCCGCTCCAGAGATTCCTGCACTTCATACCAGTCGAACCCTCCATGCTCGTAGAACGTGCCGTCTTCAGCAACGACAATCGCATCCAGGACATGCCTGGGGAGGCGGGAGATCGGGATCCACGTCTGCACGATCTTGAGCGGTTTTTCCTCATCCTCTGCTTCATCCACCCTCTGGCGCATCAGCGCCGTCTCCCGGGGATTGATGGACTGCAGAGCCATGATGCTGGCGAATGGAATCGTGAGGATTTCAAAGAGCAGGAATGCCCCAAGGAGAAACACGACGGT
>JADLEA010000380.1 GCA_020846365.1 Bacteroidota bacterium | reverse complement strand
GAGGTAGATGTGTGCGGTTGATCAGCATGCGCCAGTCCTATGCCGTCATCGCCCACGATGAGGCGTATGCCGCCGTCCGCAAGGGTTGCCATGGAGATGACGATCTGTCCCCCTCTCCCCTTAGGAAACGCGTGTGTGAGGGCATTGGTAGCCAGCTCATTGACGATGAGTCCACACGAGATCGCGCGATCGAGGTCGAGAGCGACGTTCTCGGTCTTGATATTGATGGTGATGTCGTCGCGGTAGGACGTGTTTCTGAACTCTTCGGCGAGCGCATTCAGGTAGTCGCCGAAGTCAATGGAGGAAAGTTCTCTCCGGTGCGTGAGCCGTTCGTGAATGCGCGCCATCGCAATGACACGCCGGCGTGCCTCCTCGAGAAGCTCGGCGTCCTCCGGGTCCCGCACATATTCCGTCTGCAGGTTGAGCAGGCTGGCAACCAGATTCAGGTTGTTCTTCACGCGGTGGTGAATCTCGCGGTGCAGGATTTCCTTTTCTGCCAGGGCTTTTTCCAACCACTCCTTCGTTTCCTCGCGTTCATGCAGGACGGACGCAAGGGCGAGGGTGGAAAGCGTGCTGACTGCGAGCAACATCTGCAGTCCGAGAACGGTACGGTAGTCGAAGCCGTTCGCCAGAGAATACTCCCCGTGTCCTTCTACTGCCACGATGGTTGCCAGGATGGCGATCAGGAAGTTGATCCAGGCGGCACCGCGGAGCCCAAACCGGACCGGCGCCCACATGATCAGCGGAAGGATGAGGTAGTCATCCATCCTTGACCATGCCAGGACGTTTGTGAAAATGAGCACGCTCCATACGCCCGCAGCAAGTGTGAGGAGCAGGGCTTCGCCGAGACGCCGGGGATCCAGTTTGAAGAGCTCGATCATTCGGCGCGTGTCCCAGGTAAGCAAGAGGGGGGCCGTCGTGAGTGTTCCGAGCAAGTGCGAGCTGGCCCAGGACTTCCAGACGTCGCTCATGGAGAGTTCGGGGTAGAAGTAAACCGCGACGCTGCTGCTGAGGGTGGCGCCGACGACGGTGGCGATTACGCCTCCGATGGCCGTGAACTCAAAAACTTCCTGAAGGGAATCGAGGCGAGGCCGGAGTGTTCCGAGGGCCTGGATGATCAACACTCCTACCAGGGCCTGAACATGATGGACGAACCACGAGTACGCGGCGCTTGCCAGGGGTTCGTTGTGGAAATGGATCGCGGCCGCGATGGCGGGGACCGTCGCAAGGAAGAACGCCCACCAATCCCGCCGGGGAGTAATGAGAAGTACCCCCAGGAGGAGGCCGATGGACGGGCAGAGAGTCGAGTGATATGATTCTGGAAGGGGTGAAGTCCCCACCGCCAGGACGCTGACGAGGAATGCCGCGGCAAAAATCGAGGCACGGACCACGACGGGTTTCGTAGAGAGCGAGTAACGCGCCGGCATCTGCGACCTAGTTGTTACAGAAATGTACGTTCTGGAGGGCTTGGATGCAACAATTTATTGCATTGTTTCGTGGGTTTTTGTATCTTTACGTCGTTGGCCCGGGGCGTAGCGCAGCCCGGCTAGCGCGCTTGGTTCGGGACCAAGAGGTCCCGGGTTCAAATCCCGGCGCCCCGACGAGAATGGGCAACACGCAGAAGCCGCGAGACCGCCAAGGTATCGCGGCTTTCGCTTGGAAGCGGGTCCCGCCAGAAAATCGGGACTCGGTTGTGTGGCGCAAGCGACGCGGAACAAGTGAAAGCAAACAAGCGGTGAAAGAAGGAGTGCAAGCAGTGAATCTCACGTTGGCGCAGGAAAAAGCTCGTAAGGTGTACGAATACATGAAAAGGGGAACCGCAGGACTGGTAAAGGAGACGGCCCATGAAGTTGACCATGATCCTGCCAGTTGGGGTATGGATATCAACGATTGGGATTGGAATGCGGGGGTCGGCATGGTTGCGATCTCCGACTACTATGAGAAGACACAGGATCCCAACATCCTCGAATACATGTCCGGCTGGGTTGCCAGAAACAAGCACCAGTGTGCAAAGCGTGACTATGTAAACAACCTGACGCCGCTTGCCATCTATCCGGACATGTTCTTGAGAACCCGGGAGCCGTACTATCGGGAAACAGCGATCGAGTACGCGGACTGGGTGCTCACGCATGCCGGGAAATCCAAGGACGGCGTGTACTTCCACGGCGCTTCTGTTTCAGAGGAGGTGTGGGCAGATACCGTCTTCATGGCCTTGGTATTCATGTCACGCACCGCCAAACTCACGGGAAATGCGAAGATCGCGGAAGAGGTCCTCAAACAACTCCTCTCGCATATGCAGCTCCTACAGGATGAGAATACCGGGATTCTCTTTCATGGATATCATTGCGTGGGAAAACACCATATGTCGGGTGCCCTCTGGACCCGGGGGAATTCATGGGTGGTGATTGGCGCCCCGATCATCATCGAGACAGTCCATGATCTTGCTGAGGCGCCGAAAGAAATCACTTCCAGATACGAGCGGCTGGTGAGCGGTATTGTGAAATATCAGGCAGCCAATGGGTTATGGCACACCGTTATGGATAGGCCCGATTTCTACCAGGAAACTTCCGGCAGCGCAGGCAATGCGGGAGGAATCATGAAAGCGGTACGCCTCCGCATGCTGGAGCCCGGCCACATGGCAAGCGCCCACAAAGCCATGGAGGGAGTGATCTCACAAATCACTCCGGAAGGTGCCGTCGAAGGCGTATCGGGAGGCACCCCCATTATGCCTACGATTGATGCGTACGGCCAACTGACACGGTATCCGACGCTGTACGGTCAGGGATTGACCCTCCTGATGCTCAGCGAGTACATCTTCCAGGAAAAGGCCCGTACAGAAAAGAATTCATTGGCGTGATGGAGGCAGCGGCGTGAGTTCCTCTCTCCCCATACGCATCGGCGTGCGTGCTCACGATTTCGGTCGCCTGCCAGCCGCCGAACTCGCCGCGAAAATCGCAGCGAAACAGATGGTCTGCGCGCAACTCGCACTGGGCAAGGCCATTGCCGGACTCAACTTGAAACCCGGCATCCTGACTCCCGGACTTGCGTTTGAGATTGGAGGCGCGTTTCGCAAGCATGATGTCCAGATCGCAGTGCTCGGTTGCTACGTGAACCCGATCCACCCGGATTCCACGACAAGAAGATCGCTACTCGGGCTCTTCAAAGAACACCTGCGGTATGCCCGGGATTTCGGCAACGGGCTTGTCGCGCTTGAAACCGGCTCGCTGAACGCGGATTATTCGCCGCATCCCGACAACCACAGCGAGTCCGCCTTTCAGCAATCGCTTGCGAGCATCGCAGAACTAGCCGCCGAGGCCGAAAGATTCGGAGTCATCGTCGGCATTGAGGCGGTCACGTCGCATGTCGTTTCGACGCCGCAGAAAATGAGACGGATGTTGGATGCTGTCGGGTCGCCTAACCTGCAAGTGGTTTTCGATCCGGTGAATCTGTTGTCGCTGGAGAATCACCAGGAACAGGAGCGGGTCATCGGCGATTCGTTCGATCTCTTCGGCGATCGGATTGCGGCCATCCACGCGAAGGATTTCCTCGTCGACAACGGCCAGTTCAGGTTCGCGCGTGCGGGTCTTGGCAAGCTCCGGCACGATCTGGTGATGAAGTTCGCCGTCGACGAGAAACCGGGCATCAGCATTCTGCTAGAAGATGCGAACGAGGAAACGGCCCAGGAGTGCGCGCAGTTCCTGCGGCAGGTTGTCTCCTAGCTTCCGGCGGCTTCAGGGCCACCCCTGACCGGCGAGCCGTACACCGGGCCAAGGACTGTATTGACATTGCACACCGCGGCGCGTACCTTGAGTTGTCCCCCACCCGCGCGCCATGGCAAAACATCATCCCCAAGACCTGCGGTCCATCAATCGCAAGGGAGTCACGCTTCTTCTCTGCCTACCGGTACTTTGTGCAAACCTCTTTGCCCAGGGTGCTGCTGGGGCAGCTCAGGCCGACGTGAAAGTTCACACTGCCGGAAACGTGCAGCGGGTCGTGACGAACGGCATTCTGCCAAATACCTACGCAGGCCCCGTGTGCCAGTATCCCCCCGGGGCAGCACTCGAAAACAGCGCCGTGAATTCCCCCATCCTGGAGATTGCGGCAAAGGTCACCGATGCCGATTCGACCCGGTACCTCTATACGCAATGGTGGGATCGCGGGACCGAGCCCTGGGATACCATCTGGGTCGTGCGCAACTTCGACTCGCTCGACATCCCGTTCTGGAATTCCTACAGGGGGATGACCGATGAGGACTTCGTCTATCGGTGCCGAAACGGCTCGCCGCACACAGTGAGGGTGTACCCTTCATCAGTCAGCGACGCGGTGCCCCTCTCCATTCCTCCCCTCTATGTCGGTATGCACGTCAGCAATATGACGTGGAGCATCCCGCCGCTCAATGACATCATCCTGACCCGCTATCGCATCTTTGCCGAACGTACCGGGCTTTCGAATGTGTTCGTCTCACTCTACTTCAGGGGTGGCATCGGCCTGGCGGCCGATCCGCGCTGGAGAGATCAGGATGACCGGACCATGTACTTTTCCGAGGAGCATCTTTCCATTGTCTCTGACGGCGGACCGCTTGACGGGGTTGAGAGTAAAAACCGCGTCGGATACAAGCTCTTCCCGCCGGCGGGGATTTCGCCCGCTGGTTTGCGCTGGACCACGAAGGATGACTTCTCCCGGCAAACAGCGATCAGGGGTGTTGAAACGGCCGATCAGTACTGTGCCGTGATGTACAGTCTCCTGTCATCGAATGTGCATATGTCAGGAAACCCCGAGGGCTCGAATTGGATTTCCGTGGGGCCTTTCAGTCTCCTGCTCGGAGACACGCTGGATTTTTGGGCGGCGGAAATTCTGGGAGAGAGTACGGCTGAAGTGATCAACAAGGCGGCGTTTCTCGAGACCTTGTCTCAAAGAGGTTTTGCCACACCCCGCCCGCCGCCACCTCCTCCCCTGCGCATCGAACGTGCGGAGAAGTCCCTGACGCTTCGGTGGGACGCGCACCCCGGTGACGCGAATCCGGAGGAATACAAGGATCCGAACAGATGGGATGCCATGGAGACTCCTTTCGAGGGATACCGTGTGTACAAAAGCACGCAGAGTCTCGAGGGTCCCTGGACCGTGGTTTTTGAATGCGACATTCCATCCAACGGCTTCGGCCGTGAGTTCGGGCTACAGCATAGCTACACAGAGACCGGCTTATTGAATCATGCAAAGTACTTCTACGCCGTCACCGCATTCTCCAAACCCGACACCGTTACGAAGCTCCCCTCGCGCGAAAGCCTGGTGGGAAAGACCGTGGCTGCAGCCATTCCCGGCACACCGGCACGCCCGCGCGTCGGCGAAGTCGCTGTGGTCCCGAATCCCTACAGAACAGACATCCCATACACCGGCTATGACCCGCCCTGGGAGCGGCCCACGAGCGGGTGGCCCACCTGGACGGAAAGCGATCGG
>JADLEA010000379.1 GCA_020846365.1 Bacteroidota bacterium | reverse complement strand
GAAGAGGTGGCGGCCCATATCGACCATGTCCGTCGACTTGTAGGCATTGACTTCGTGGGAATAGGATCTGACTTCGATGGCGTGGGCGACACACTCCCGATAGGCCTGAAGGATGTCTCCGATTACCCCAACCTGATTGCAGCTCTGCTCAGAATGGGGTATACCGAAAACGATCTCGCAAAAGTGTGCGGAGGCAATCTGCTCAGAACCTGGTCCGAGGTGGAACGCGTGGCGCACGAGCAGTGATCGGGGACGATACGCGATACCCGATCACCTATCACCCCGGACATCATGATGCGGTTCGGCTTCGGGCAGAGGACTCGCCTCAAAACATGATGCGGCTCAACGCAGGACAGAGGACTGCGCTCAAAGGATTCAACGCACCAGCATCATAACGTGCACTCGCACACGCCCTCCCGTCTGCATGACGCACAGGTATGCCCCCGAGGAAAGACCTGACCCGTCAAAGAGCACTTCATGCCCGCCGGCATCATGACGCCGGTCCACAACGGTGAACATGTGCCTCCCCAGGATATCCAGGACCGCAATTCTTACGAGGCCTGCCCGGGGGACGTTGTAACGTATTCTGGTCGATGGATTGAACGGATTGGGGAAAGCGTACAGGGTGGGCTCCGATCCAGCGGGAACTGCGCCACCTCCCCCAACTGACAGGGTGAACGGCGGCGAAGAGGTGTTCCGCGGGACAGGCGCCCCCGTCGCAAAATCGGCCTTGTTGTCATCCGTGTCCATCGACCCGCCCTCCTGCCTGTGTATCGCATTGGAGCTGTTCGGTGCTGGAGCCGGAGACGCTCCTTCAAAACAGTTGGCGTTCGGGCCAAAACCTACAAAATCTACCACCAAAGGCCCGAGAGGACACGCTCCCGCGGCCACGGCAACCGAGCAAACTAAAGCCACCTTGCCTGCAGATGCACTCATCGGGATTACCCCGATGACGTCCGGCACGGGCAATGAGGCCGTTCCCCCTCCACCCGGAGCTTCCTGAACGAGATAGTACTGCATCGGCTGGATCGTGCCCGCCAGACTGGTACTCTGCCATGTTGACCCTGTCGCTGAGGCGTACTGGACGCTCCACCCTGCAAGATCTACCGGGGTGCCGCCTGCATTGAGCAATTCTATGAAATCATGCGTGAACGTTGAACCGCTGTTCCCTCCCCCGCCATAGACCTGGCTGATCCGGATCTGCCCCGAACACGGCAAAATCCAAAAAATCAGCGCAAATATGAGTCGTAGATGCCCCATGGTGATGTGCCTGTATGATAGTGCTCAATGCCGTCATCGGGTGCCGGTTCGAAATGCCGTGCCGGCCCGGTCTCCACTATGTACTACACCGCTACAGTCCCAATTCCGGTGCGGGCGCCAATCATCCCTGCCTTGACTTTCAGTCCCAACGATGCAATATTGCAGTACAAGCTTCCCTGCAATACGCTTTTCGGAGGATCTTGATCGCTCCTTGCCATTGAGCGGGGTTCTCTATTCATCCCATATTAGATGGAGGGCTCATTATGTCCAACCGCCACCTTGTTCTAACTCTCCTCTGCCTGCTCCTCACGATCCCACTTCTTGCCGCGGACAACTTCTACAATGTGAAGGTAGAACAGGCCGTTGCAGGAGGCTTTCTTGACGTGAGCGTCTATGTCGGTCAGGCAAGTCCTTCATTCGTCCTGGCAACCTCGGGCTTCCGGCTCGGCTATAATTCCAGTGCTCTGGGAAACCCTGTGAGAATCGGCGCCGATGATGGGCCATGGGATCAACAGACCGATGCGGACTATGCCAATATGTCACTCACTCTGTACGACGGCCCCGTCGTTGAGCTCAATACGAAGTTCGTCGGTGGGCTGGACTATACAGGTGCTCTGGTCCCAACGACAGGATGGACCAGGGTCGGGACCATACGATTCTCTATTCTGAATTCGGCCCTCCCGTCGGGGCTGGCGTGGAGCAATCCCGTGGTGTACAGAGTGAATTCCCCGGGCTCACAACCACCGCTGGAGATTCTCTACACGTTCGCGGGGGACTTTACACCCCCCGGCGAGCAACCACTCCCGATCACTCTGACATCATTTGCCGGAATGCCGGCCTCCAATGGCGACGGTGTTGAACTCACATGGTCTACACTCAGCGAGGTTGACAACTACGGCTTCTCCGTCCAACGGCGCATGGTTGGCGACGAGAGCTTTGTCGGCATTCCCAATAGCTTTGTCGCCGGGGCAGGGACAACCACTGAACCACGCTCCTATACCTTCGTGGATCAGACAGTTGTCCAGCCCGGACGCTATGAGTACCGCCTGGTCCAACTTGACCGGGATGGAACGGAGTGGTTTTCTGAGACTATCACGGTAAACTTCTCACTCACAGATATCCAGGATTCCGAGCTTCCCATCGACCCCCGTCTGGTCCAGAACTTCCCCAATCCGTTCAACCCCGAGACCACGATACAGTACGGGACGGATTCCCGGACGATGGTCAGGGTGGAAGTGTACAGCGTTCTGGGACAGAGAGTCCGCACGCTGGTCAATGCCGAGCACGCAAGGGGTCACCATGTTGTGAGGTGGGACGGTACCGATGACAATGGCCGGCAAGTGAACAGCGGCGCGTATCTCTGCAGGGTCGTCTCAGGCGGTCAGGTCGGGATGACCAAGATGCTCCTGATGCGATGAGGCAAATGGCACAATAGACAGCTCGAACACCCCCCTCCTCACGATCCATGCAACGAGACGGCGGGGGGAGCGCACTCAACACGGCGGCATTTCATCCTGGCTTCGGTGCCAGGCAACTCAGCAGGCGAGATTGACAGTCACAAAGGGAGAGCTGCGGCAAGCAGCGATGCTTGTTGTCGGCTCTCCCGGTTTTTTTTCTGAGGGCCGAGGGTCTGAGCTAGAAGGGATACTGGCTACCGCACGGGGCTGAATCGCCCGACCCACCCTCCCCCTTTCGCAAGCCGGATCTGAAAACGGGAGTTCTTCCTTACGGTGGTACTCTTCATCGCATAATCTATGGCCCGCGAGTTTGCATTCACACCATCCTGAACGGCCGTAAGCGCGTACGCCGCTCCCTCCCCGAGAAATCCGCAATCGATCTCGAGCGTCCGTTCCTCCCAATCCGTGATCGCAGCGACGTACCACTCATCACCATTTCTGCGGGCTATCCCCACGTAGTCCCCCGCCTTCGCATGAAGCACGCGCAGGTCATCCCACGTGGTGGGGATCCCGGCCATGAACTGCATGCATTCATCCTCACGATAGTAGTCGGAAGGCGCATCGGGGACCATCCTCATCGGACTTTCCAGCACCACGCAGAGGGCCATCGTATGCGCACGCGTCCCCTGCCCCATGGGCCGGTCTACGATCATCCGGAATTCGTGCTGCTGCGCATTGCGTATCGTTCCGGGAATGTAATCCGCCGGACCGGCAACCATGCGGATGAAAGGCAACAGGGCGTGGTACTCGGGCGAATCGCTCATGTTGACGGCATTCTGCTCGAATTCGATGAGACCCTCACGCGTAATGACGTTCGGAAATGTCCGCCGCAACCCGTCGGGCTTGTAGGTGCCGTGAAACACCGCAAGCATGCGCCGCCGCGCGGTCTCCTCCGCGAATCGATAGTAGAACCTCACCATCTCCTGATCGTCACGGTTCATGTAATCCACCTTGACCCCGGCGATCCCCCAACGCGTGAATTGCGCGAATGCCGCATCCCACTGGCGCTCCAGCGTCGACCAGACCGCCCAGAGAAGCACTTGCACGTTCTTCTCTTTTGCATACGACAGCACAGTGTCCATGTCCAGCGCGGAATTGACGCTCAGGAGATCGTCTTCCTTCGACCAACCACAATCCAGGAGGACATACTCGAGACGATAGTTCGCCGCGAAGTCGATCAGATATTTCGCTGTGGCGGTGTTCACGTCGCCGTGGAAATCCACTCCAAAGAGATTGCGACGCGCCCACCAATCCAATATCACAATCCCGGGCTTCACCCACGACACATCGCTGACACGCGAAGGTTCTGCAAGAAGGTAGACAAGAGAGTTCATCAACAGATCCGCATCGCGCCTCGCGACCGCAAACACCCTCCAGGGATACGATCTCGTCCCCTCCGTCCGTGCGATCTCTGAAGCGTGAGCCGTCACCTTGCCCCGTGTGTAGTTATCAGTCCCTTTCACCAATTCCACGGGATACCCGGGAAATGTGGAGCGCAATGTGCCCCCACCGGTGTGCCGTAACCAGAGCCCGGGATACTCCTCGATGTGCGCTTCGGTCACCAGTACCCGCTGTCCGGATGCGAGGGCGGCTAACAGCGGGAGCACGATGATGCTGTCCCGGGAAATGTCCGAAACGAGAGTTGTCCGATAGGGGTATTCGTACGCGGACCAGAATTCCGGATTCGGTTGATACGTGGCCCCCGCGCCAGAGGGGAAGGACAGGGCGTAGGTCTCCCGCTCAACCGTGATGGATCCGCTGAGTGAGGTCACAAGGCGGTATGCCACCCCTTCGTCATAGACTCGCAGGATCATGCCATACCCCCCTTTGAACACTACGACGGCTTCATTGAAACGATCCCGTAGCTGCGCTGCCTTCTCCCGGATTGCCGGATAGACAACCGTGTCCTGACTCCTGCGGTGTACGGCGACAACATCAGGCATCGGGCCGAAAGGAGTCCGCCCCCAGACAGACATTCCGATCTCCCCGACGGAGAAAAGCATCGTCGATCCATCCAACACCCGGAGCGAGAGCCCGGGAGTAGTCAGAACGGTCGCGGAAATCCGCCCGTCCGGGGAGAAGACCGCGATCTCTTCCGCAATGGCCTCGTGCAGAAGAACGCAAAAGAGCAGAGAGCATGTCAGAACGATGAAATCTGGATGTCTCATGGAGGTCCTCCGGGCAAGTACTGTGAGCTGTCTGGCCAATGTACGGAACTGATGCGTAAAAGGAAAAAGATTGCTCCATGGTGCTTTTTGTTTTTCCATTTCCCATCTTTGCGTATCATCACATCCACCCGGAGCCCCACCCATGAAACATTCAGCTCTGCTTCTCGTTGTCTGCAGCATCTTCCTTCTGATACCATCAGCCGTCCATGCACAGGATCTTGCCCGGTTCGCGGGAGAGTGGGAACTGCTGCCCGCCTCCAGTTCGGACATCGATCATTTCCGAATACTCTCCCTTACCATAAGGACGGACGGAAAGGCAATTACCGTCGTGCAACGATGGCGTGCACGCCTGACCGTGACGGATTCTGTGACGCTCGTCCCCGGCGCGAAGCCGATCGAGGCACCGGTGGAGGGGTGGGTCAACCCGCTCAATGTCTACATGGGTATGCGGAGGCCGGAGGGCAGCAAACGGACCCTCTCGGCAAAGTATGATCCGTCCACCTCCACGGTTACGGTTCTCGAAAAACTCACCCACCGGGGATCCCAGGGCCCTAAGCCCGTCACGGTTGAGCACCACTACACGGTGACCAAAGACCCGGGTATCCTTACGTACATCATGAAGCGGTCTACGCGGAAACCGGAGCCGGAAGTAAAGTACAATTTCAAGCTCAAAGGTACGCGGCACGGATATGTCATCCGGCTCAACGATGATTTCACCATCCCCGGCGGACTCCCTGCGAACGCCACGATGATCTCCCTGCAGGGCCTTGCAAACAAGACCGGACCCGTGGTCTATCTGCTGTACCCGGCTGACTGGCCCTTCACCTACGTGAACTCGGTGTACGATTTCTACAGGACAAAACGCCACTGGACGTTCACAGAACTCAAGACTCCGGCCGATGCCATCAAATCGCTGTCGCGTTTCGCAAAGGGTTATGTTGTGTGGGATACGTCTGTCCGCACGTCCCTCATCGTTGCGTTTACGGTAGCCGGACTTGAGGATGCCGTGGTCGTCAGCGAGGCCGAGATACCGCTGGTCCAACAGGCGGGACTGAAGCCGGTGGAGGACTTCCGCGGGAAGTTCACCGGCATGAACGACTTTCAGATCTATAGCTGGGCCCGTGATCGCTACTGGTCACGCTGCAGCAGAGAGTACCTGATCTGGCTCGGCGGCGAACATGGCACGATGATGAAGCCGGCCGTCGCAGACTGGGGTATCGTCCAGAAAGTGTTCTTCAACGATCTCTCCACGCGCGTCACCGACAAGGAAGAGTACGGGCTCGCTGACCAGCTCCTCTCCGAAATGAAACCAATGTCCATGGTGATGGGCTGGCACTCCTACAAAAAGGACCTGGAGGAAGAACACCTCACGCTCACGTCCAAGTACGGACACCGGGTCGAGGGGCTCAACTCTCTTCCCAACCTCAGTTTCAGCGCACAGATTCCGGTGTCCCCGGGGTTCGTGTTCAAGAACAATCACCACGTCAAACCCGGCGAAAAGATCCAACCCAAAGAGAAGGTGTATGTCACGTGCATTCAGACCGACGGCATGGGATTGGGCGCCTGGTTGAAACCGGGACGCGGAGAAATCCCCTACGCGTGGGAATGCCTGATGAACTACACCTGGATGGCTCCGGGCATGGCGGAGTATTTCTACTCCACCGCAACACCCAACGACTACCTCATCGGCTGCCTCTCGGGACCCGGCTACCTCTACCCCAAAGCCGTGCCGCCGAAGTATCTCAAGCAGCTCATTGCGATGGCACGCGAACAAATGAAAACGCTGGACCTTCGCGTCTTTGAAACCATGGATTGGTCGGAAGGATCGGAAGTGGAAGGAAACACGGATCTGCCGCAAAGCGTCATTGACATGTACTATGACGGCATGCCCGAAGCCATCGGCTTCGTCAACGGGTACGGAGCAGGCTATACCTTCACAGTCCGCGACGGCCGCCCGTTCGTCTCCTATGACTACTACATTTCTCCGCACCGACCCGAAGCTGATGCAGTAACGGACCTTCAGGAGCTGGCAACGCTCAACACGAAACGCCCGTACTTCCTCCTCGTCCACGTGCGGGAGTACAGCGACGTGAAGAGAGTGAGAGGAATTCTGGACAAGCTCGGATCCGAGTTTGAAGTGGTCCCGCTGGATGTCTTCCTGACGATGGCGGGAAGCCAGCCGACATTCGAGAACTACGTGCTGCCGGAAAAGCGATAGAATCCACGGACCATGACACGGCATTGATCCCGACGGAGATCTCATCATGACATCCCGTGAACGCGTCCTCGCCGCACTCAACCACAAAACGCCGGACCGCGTGCCCATCGACTTTTCCGGGCACCGGTCCTCCGGTATCCATGCCATTGCCTATGGCCGCCTCCGCAAACACCTTGGTTTGCCGGAACGGCCCCTTCGCGTCTACGACGTGATCCAGCAGATGGCAGTGGTCGATGAGGATGTCCTGAACTTCTTCGATGTCGATACCATCGAGCTGGGGCGTGCATTCGCATCTGAAGACCGGTACTGGCATGATTGGGTGCTTCCGGACGGGACGCCCTGTCAGGTGCCGGTCTGGATCACGCCCGAGCGGGATGGCCCGCGATGGATACTCCGATCCGCCTCCGGCCGGATACTTGCCCAGATGCCGGATGGTGCGCTGTATTTTGAACAGACTCACTATCCATTCCTTGACGGGCCCGAGAATTTCGATGGGCTCCCGGAAGCCTTCGCCGAGGCAATGTGGACGGCGTACGCGTCGCCGCCCGGTCCGATTGCAGATGGACCCGAAGGCACGCGCGTGTTCATCGAAGGTGCGAAGGCACTCCGCGCAAATACCGATCGCGCGATTCTGGGACTTTTCGGCGGGAATCTGCTGGAGATCGGTCAGTTCCTCTACAGAAACGACGGCTTTTTCATGCTCCTTGCGGGCGAACCCGAAAGAGCTCATGATTTCCTGGATCACGTCGTGGAGCATCATCTCCGCAATATCGAATCATTCCTGGGCAAGGTCGGGAAGTACATCGATGTGATCGTGTTCGGGGACGATCTGGGCATGCAGACCGGTCCGCAAATTTCCCCTGCGATGTACCGGGAGTTCTTCAAGCCGCGGCATGCTCGGATGTGGAAACGAGTCAAAGAACTCGCCGATGTCAAGGTGATGCTGCACTGCTGCGGAGGCGTCAGGGAGCTGCTGCCTGACCTCATTGAAGCGGGGCTGGATGCGATCAACCCGGTGCAGATCACCTGCCGCGGCATGGAGGCAACCGGACTGAAACGGGATTTCGGATCCCGCCTGACGTTCTGGGGGGGCGGATGCGACACGCGGGAAATCCTTTCCCGCGGTACGCCGGAGCAGGTACGCAAGCACGTCCGGGATCAGATTGCCTCTCTGCACCATAACGGCGGCTTTGTGTTCCAGCAGGTGCACAACATCCTGGCCGATGTCCCCCCGGCCAATATCGTGGCCATGTTCGAGGCAGTCCGCGCGGCCGGATGATTTTTCTTGACAATGTGCCTCGCCGGGCGTATGTTATGGGTGTCTGAAGTCATCAAATGACTTTATCACTTACGTAGTCCCCCCGCCCGTGATTACACGACTGCAACGCACAGGGTTGCCGGATCAGCTCGCTGAACGGCTCCAACGCTTCATCGCCGACCGGAATCTCAAACCGGGCGACCGCCTCCCCGCGATGAGCACGCTCGCCGCACGCTTCCACGTGGGCTACCCGACCCTCCGCGAAGGACTCAAAAAGCTCGAGGCACTCGGCGTGATCTCCATCCGCCATGGATCCGGCGTCTATGTCCGGCAACCCGTCGCGGGATTCTTCCTCGTTAACCCCATCACCGCCGCCACCGAGCCAACCCGGAAAATCCTCCTCGACCTCATCGACGCTCGAAAGGCCGTCGAACTGGAAACCATCGGTCTTGCCGCAGAGAGGATCACCCCCGAACTGGCAGCGCAACTGGAGCACCTCCTCGACGATGCTTACTTCCATCTGGAGGATCATGAGGAGCTTAACCGTATCAACATGCAAATCCACCTCACTATCGCCTCCGCGTCCGGAAACTCCGTGCTGAGACACATCCTCGAGGTGATCCTGGATCTGTTCCAGGAAGAACAACGCCTCCTCCTGGATATCCACGGATTCCCCCGCAGCGATCACGAAGAGCATACGCAACTTGTGGATGCGGTCCGCCGACACCGCAAAGCCCTGGCCGTCAACCGCATGCGCAAACACCTCGAAGGAGTACAGAAGGCAATCCTTAACTGGGATAGCACCAACGAACATCCGATGGAAAGACGTTGATATGTCGACACGATTCCTGCACCAATCGATCTGCTGCTGCATGCTCGCAGCGGCGCTTTCGGGCGCGGCGTTCTGCCAGTCGGGAAAGGTGAGCGGCGTCATTACGGACCGAGACACCAAGGAACCGCTGGTTGGTGTCAATGTCACGCTCACCGGTACAACCCTCGGCGCCACGACCGACACCAGGGGCGAATACTTCATCCTGCGAGTCCCCCCTGATACCTATACCCTCCGTATCGCGCTCCTCGGGTACCAGGTGGCCACGGTCCGCAACGTGAAGGTCAGCATCGACCTGACAACCCGGATCAATGTCGCGCTCGAGGAAGCGAGCGTGGACATCGGCGAGGAAGTGATCATCACCGCCGAGCGCCCGGTGAT
>JADLEA010000378.1 GCA_020846365.1 Bacteroidota bacterium | reverse complement strand
TTCAGGTTCACAACCACGCCGTCCGTCCTGAAGTAGTCGATCGTCCCGGCAAACACCGGAGGCGCGGACCCGGCGTTCCCTACAAACAAACCAACCTTCGCTACCGTCATCGCGTGGTGGAAAACCGCCCCGATCTTCCATGTGGTTCCGTCAATCGAGTACGACTGCGTCCAGACGTTCCCCTCCCGCTTCACCCTGAGCCACACGGGCGCTATGCCGGTCGCCTCCACAATCGTCGAATCTACCTTCACCCGGATGGAATCACGCACAAACCCATTGTTGAACGCGGCGGCAAAAATATGCGGGCCGGCAGGGCTCGACGTGAAGTCGAACCGGATAAGATCATCGGCATCCTGCTCCACAAGAATTCCCTGAATCCGGTATTCAGTAAGCGAACCGAAGACAAAGGAATTCCATTTCACCTCGACCTCGAAATCCGTGTCGTTCGCATTCTGCATCACCCGCACCACATCATTGCCGTTCGTCCAGAGATCATGCGCCGTGCCGGCCGGAACACCCAACTCCAGAACCGCACCGGCTGTGGCGAACGTGCCATCTCCCTTCGGATCGAACGGACTCCAGAAGCCGCTGAGTGAGCCTGCGTTGAACTCGTCGGAGACCAATGTCGTCGCCGCCGCGGGCGCTTCGGTCGTGAATGTGCCATCGGCCGATGTCCCGAGATTCCCGTCATTGTCGGCGGAGAGGATCATGTAGTGGTACGTGGCGCTGGGATTCAAACCCGTGATCGGCACCCCATGCGTCAGACTCAGTTCACCTCCCACCTCTGCCGTATCACCATATGACGTGGTGAGCCCGTAAGCAACCCGCCGCGTCGCCGGCTCATCGGTTGTCCAGGTGATGTAGGCCGAGGTCGGTCCCGGCTCGCTGGCAATCCCGCTGATGACCGGCGGTATGACGTCCGCAGGCGTGGCAATGATCTGTACATCGTCGATATCGACTTCAACATGGTGCGCCAGGATGAGCATTGAACCGAACTGAGGATCGGTCAGGGATTCCTGCGCGTTCAGCAACCATGTGGATGGCTCGGATTCCGAAGTCTTCCATGCCTTAAACCTGTAATATCCCCCCACCCCGGGATACGTCTTCACCTGCATCTTGAAATAGTATTCCGTGTTGAAGCTGAATGCCGGTGTTGCGCTTGTGACCTCCTCCGTGAGGTTGTTCCCGAGAAGTTCCCACTGCGTGGTAGATGCATCCGTCCAGTGGATCCATCCCACCGCGCCCAGCGGAAGATAGCCCGGGAGCGGCTGACCGCCTATGGGGTTGTCCGTGTGGCCCTTCCAACGCATCAGAATGCCTACAGCAGGACCGGCACTGGGCAGCTCGAAGACTTCCGAGGACGTGTTGATGCTATGAACGTTCAGCTTCATCGTGACTTCGTAGTCCTGCCACGTTGTATCGCCGATTGATATTGCCCGGTCATATCCCCACTCCGCCGGCCGGGCCACCCCTGACGACACTTCCCACTTCCCGTCCACCACCTGCGCAGAATCCTTGAGGCCCGTGGCGGTACTCCACGCGACGCTGTATGGCAGGGGCCACGCTGCGCCGCTGTTGTCATTCACCGTGATAAGCGTGTCGATGACATCCCCGAAAAGGCTCCGGGCCCGCAGATGCACGGTGTTGGCGCCCGCACTCAGCTGGTCAAACCCGATATCGATGTTGAAGTCGCCTGTGTTCTGCAATCGCCGGAGATCGGGCCCCTGGGAAAGCATGACCGAGGGACCGCCATTGAGTTCGTAGTACAACGAATCGATGCCGACCGGATGACTCACATTTCCCAGAATATTCACCCATCGCTGAGCCGTGCCGATAGAGCCGAAACTCTGGTTGGATCCGTGCCAAAGTACGACGGTGGGCTTTGTCACTGCGGTCGTGGTGTCAAGAAAGTCGCCGGTCGTCGTGGTCTGGTCCAGACTGTCATCTGCGACAATCCGGAAGTGGTATGGTGTCTCCGCCGTCAGACTCGTGATCTGTAGCGTGTGGTCGGTGCGGAGCGTATTGTCGATAACGGAACTGCCATACGCGGCGGTGAGACCGTACTCCAGCACGCTTGTGCTCCGTTCATCAGTCTTCCAGCTCACCTGGATCACCGAGCTTCCGGCAATCGACGACACATTGTACACCAAGGGCGGCAATACATCAGTCGTTGCGCCGCCGTCTTCAGGCTCAACAGGGTCGGAAGTGTCGAAGAAGTAATCCGCCAGCATCGTAAACGCCGGGAGGGGTCCGGCGTTGCCGGCCCAGAGCCCAACTTTTGACACGGTCATGGCGAGATTGAACGTGCCGATGGAATCGAACGTCGTCCCATTGGTGGACGTGCGGATAACCCATGTGCCCCCTGTCCTGGTCACCTGCAACCAGATCGGGGCAGTCCCTGTGTCACCCACATCCGCAGCCAAGAGGACCGTCGGCGCGCTGGCAAACCCATCGGTCGTGTTCGCAGCAGTCAGGTTGATGTTGGAACCTTCGCTGCTCAGATCCACACGCATGAGCGCGTTGTCGCTCTCCTGCACCAGGACACCCTGGATTTGATACGTCGATGTGATTTTTGAATCAAACTTGGCCTCCAGCACGAAGTTCGTGTTTGTGGCGTTCTGGAGGATCCTTGGTGCGGTGTTCACGCCGGTCCAGAGGTCGTGCTGAACGCCGGCGGGCAACGTCAGTGCCACGCGCGCGTCGCTCGTCCCCGTACCGGTCAACGCGAGCGTCACGTCGCCGACCGGATCGGTAAACGTCCATACTCCCGTGTTGAGGTTGTGCAGGTCGAAGTCATCTGATGTGAAACTCTGGCCGAAGCCGGGAATGGCGAAAAACATCATGACGCTCACCGCAGCCGCTATGCGATAGCAATCGCGGATTCTCATTCAATCCTCCCTCTGGCTGATTGGAAGAAAATGGTGCACACTTCGGTATGGCCTCAATGTAGGCACATTTGACCATCTGCCATGTGTCTTGCGTCACGTGGACAAGAACTCCCAGGTGACAATATAAGCAAAATACGAAGAATAATGCAAAAGGCGCGGGGGAGAGAGGATCAGGGTTTCGCGCGTCCGGTGAGGGATTCCGTTGTGCGTTTGGCGGTGCGGATCAAGGTGCGGCCGATCTCGCCGGGGTCGGTCTGCACGCATTTCAACAGATGGTTCCATGATTGTCTGTGCTGCCCGCTCTGCCAGGCCATCCTGGACAACCGCCAATGGCTGTCCGCCAGCCGACGGCGAAGCACCCGGGCATGTTCGGGCTTGAGGGGGGGATCGCGATGCAGGAGGTCGTTGTACATCTTTACCACGCCCACCCATCGCTTGGTCGTGTCCGAGGCAAATGAGATCGTGATACGGTTAGACGGGTCATCCTCGTCTGCAGTCACCACACCCCCGGCGGTATTCACGGCACAGAGCGGCTCCGAGAGCGCGATCCTGATGAAGAAATGGGTGTCTTCGGCCGACCAGAGTTCCTCCCACAAACCGCCAAGCCGTAGGTAGGCCTCTCTCTTGAAGACGGCGAACGGCAAGAGCATCGGCTGCACGGGTCGCAGGCCTATGCTCGAGCCGTCAGGTATATACATGATCGGGGATGACGGAAGAAAACCGCACCTCGTCCAATAATCCTCCCTGTATGTTCCGAAGTCGTACACCGCGTTGCTGAAATACAGGGATGCCTTCCCGTCTGTCGCCACGACGGCCTGATCCATGCGCTCCAGGTAGTCGGGATGCCAGAGGTCGTCAGAATCCAGAAACGCAATCCACTCCCCGGTGGCATTCGCCACACCATGATTGCGCGCTCTCGATGGGCCGCTGTGTTGCTGCCGCAGGTACTTCACCGCCGGGCCAAAGCCGGCAACCACCTCGGCGGTTTGATCCGTGGATCCGTCGTCCACGACGATGATCTCGGCAGGATGTACGCTCTGCTCCACCACGCACCGCAGGGCACGGTCGATCAACCGCGCCCTGTTGTACGTCGGGATTACGACGCTGAATACTGGTCTGGCCATGCCATCTCGAGTCAAGTGGTTGTGGGCACGGCAATCTCTGTCGCTTCCGGGTCTGTCACCGGAGAAGAACCATACGACGGGTTCTGACCTCGCCGCCGGCCGTGAGGCGATAGAAATAGGTCCCGCTGGGCAGGCCGTCCGCGTCGAACCTGACTGCATGCACGCCAGCGCTCCGGATTTCGTCCAGGATGGTCGCCACCCGTTCTCCGAGCATGTTGTAGACCTCCAGCCGCGCATTCCCGGACGATGGCAACGCGAACCGGATGGTGGTGGCGGGATTGAACGGATTCGGATAGTTCTGTTCAAGAGCATACGATTGAGGAATGGACTCATCGAGCTCCGCAACATCGACGGTAACCGTCATGAATTGCCTGGTGCTGCTGAAAGGACCCCATCCGTCCGTCGTCCCACCCCGGACCTTCCACCAGTATGTGGTGTTCGGCAGGAGGGAACGGACCATCTTGGCAGTATCCGTAACCGTGGAATCCACAAGTTTCAATGTGAACAAGGAATCCAGCCCCAGCTCGAGCCAGTACCGGGTAGCAGACGATGCCGTGTTCCAGGAACAACGAGCACTGTCGCCCGGGACCATCGCACCCTGTGCCGGGGCAAGGAGGGTCACCGCAGGAGGGAGGATTCCCGCGGTACGGAAGCTCCGGCGCGGTGAAAATGGGCCGCCCGTCGTGGCAGCGATCGCTTTCACACGCCAGTAATACCATGTGGCATTGACCAGCCCATTCACCTGACGCACGCTGTCCGTGATCGTTGTATCGTTCTTAATGAGCGCGGTGAAGAGCGTGTCGGTCGCGAGCTGCAGATGATAGCGCACCGCGCCGCTGACGCGGTTCCAGGTGAAGGTTATGCCCAGCGGTTGACCCGTGACGCCGTTCGCCGGGGTCAACAATACGGGCGCGGGGAAGATCGTCGTGAATGACCTGCTGGTTGAATACGCACCCTCGCCGCCCGGATCCCCGGCACTCACACGCCAGTAATAGCGGGTGCTTTGCGCAAGACCCGACAACACACGGCTTGTGCCGGTGGCCGCGGGATCGTCCAGCACCATTCCGGTGCCAAATCCAGCATCGGTCGAGACCTGCACGTGGTAATAGGTGGCGCCCGTAACGGCGGACCAGGAGAGCGTGAGTGAAAGCGGCTGGTCGACTGCATTGTCGGCAGGACTCAGCAAACCAGGCGAATTCACCGATGTCGTGAACGTTCGCGCTGTCGCAAAGGGACCGTCGCCGCCAGCATCGTGCGCTGCCACGCGCCAGTAGTACAGGGTTGTTCCGGCCAATCCGGACACTGACTTCGAGAGGCCGGCGACCGTGGCGTCGTCAACGACGAGGCCGCTTGTGAATCCGGACTCCGTGCTGACTTGCACGTGGTATGTCACCGCCCCGGTCACAGAAGCCCACGTAAGCTGCACCGGTTGCTGCCGCCCCGTCGCGCCATCGGCGGGAGTGAGCAGTGAAGGAACACCCAGGCCCGTTTCAAACGACCACGTCCCGGAGTATGCGCTCCCTCCCGCTGCGTTCTTCGACCTCACCCTCCAGTAGTACTGTGTCTTGCCGGCCAATCCGGCTACGCTCGATGTCGTGTCGGTCAGCGTGGAATCGTCGACCACCATCCCGCCGGCAAACGTACTGGATGTTGAGACTTGCAGATGGTACTGGGTCGCGCGGTCTGCCGTTCGCCACCGGATGAGTGCGGGAACCGATACGCCCGTTGCACCGTTCGCCGGAGACACAAGGCCGGGAACAGCTGGAGCTG
>JADLEA010000377.1 GCA_020846365.1 Bacteroidota bacterium | reverse complement strand
GCTGGTGAAGGAGGAGATGAAGAAGAACCCGGTGACGTTGGTGCCGCCGCCGCCGTATCCGGATCAGAGCAAGTAGCTACGGGGTATTCCTCCGCATGCAGTGTGAATGCAGACGATAGCCAGGTGTCAGGGAAATCAAGCGGGGGTTGTTGAGCTGCGATTCGCTTGTGACAGCCATGTGCGCAATCTTCGCGCGCATGGTTGTCGCTATTTCCGCTCGTAATCCTCGAAGCGGAATCCATCCTTCTGTTCGCTCGCCACGAGTTGGAACTGCGTATTCAGGAGGTGTGCGTATTCAGGGAAGAATGTATCCGCCTCGACGTCCTTTTCCACGATCGTCAGATGCAGCTTGTCGGCCTTTTCCAGAAGTAGCGAGAAAATCTCACCCCCGCCTATCACGAACACCCATTCTTCGTCTTTCAGTGCATTGAGCGCGGCCGGAATCGTGGCATAGGTTTCGGCACCGGGAACGGGCTTGCGGCTCAACACAACGTTGCGTCTGTTGGGGAGTGGCTTGCCGATGGACTCGTAGGTTTTCCGTCCCATGAGGACAGCATGTCCGGTGGTGAGGCGTTTGAACCGCTTCAGATCATCGGAGAGATGCCAGGGCAATTGTCCGCCTACACCGATTCCGCGGTTGCGGGCAATGGCAGCGATGATTGCCAGTTTCACACCGCTACCTCGAATTTGATACCAGGATAGGGATCGTACCCGGTGAGGGTGAAGTCTTCGTACACGAGCTCGTCCAGGGGTTTCTGTGCGATCTGGACAGCAGGGAGCGTCCGGGGTGTGCTCGTTAATTGCTCGCGCAGGCCGTCCACGTGGTTCACATAGATGTGGGCATCCACGATCGTATGGCTGAAGAGCCCGGGTTTGAGGTTTGCCTCGCGTGCCAGAATATGCGTGATCAGGGAATATGCAGCGAGGTTAAAGGGGATGCCGATGGCGATGTCGCCGGAGCGTTGGGTGAGGTGGCAATGGAGCCGTCCGTCGGAGACATTGAACACGAACGAATAGTGGCACGGCGGAAGTTTGCTGCCGAGTGCGTTGCCTGGTTCCCACGCGGTCACGACCATACGCCGGGAGTTGGGATCGTTCTTGAGAAGGTCGACCACCTTCCCGATCTGGTCAATTTCTTCGACGTCATATGTTTTGGTCTCGGGGTTCCATCGAGCGCTGGGGAAGCGGCGCCAGTATCGGCCGTAGGCGGTATCCAGGTTCCCGTTTGCGTCGGCCCATGCGTCCCAGATTTTTGTATGTTGCCGCAGGTTGCGGATATGATCCTCGCCGGAGAGGTACCAGAGCACTTCCCAGAGCATTGCGGAGAAGTTGACTTTCTTGGTTGTGAGGAGGGGGAATCCCTCGGCCAGGTCGACGGTATAGTGTTCGGCAAAGCAGGAGATGGTATCGGTGCCGGTGCGGTTATGTTTGCGCGTGCCGTTTTTGAGCACGCGTTCCACGAGATCGAGGTAGACGCGCATGCGCTTCTTGGTTGTTCGAGTTCGGGGTCATACTACCGAAAAGGGGGGCGAAATGCAACTTGCTGTTACTTTCTCTCCGAGAGAGAAAGTAACCAAAGAGATCTCACGCGAAATCGCAACGCGCAGGCGCATGGTGGGCATGCTCGGGGACATGCGGTTTCGTTTCGCTACCGTACGGCCTGTGGTGGGGAGCAAACGAAACCGCAAACCCGGATTGGGTTGCCATCCCGCAGTCCGCCGGCGATTTCGCTGGCCGGCGCGCGGGCGTCATTTCCCCCCTACGCCCGCAACGGATTCCGGATCGTCTGCACCGCGAGAGCAAAGGAGATCGAGAGAAACACGACAAACGCCAGCGCTTCAAACACCACCCGCTCCCCCCCGCCGGCGCCGATCGTCGCATACCGCAACACGTCCGTGTGCCAGGTCAACGGATTCGCCAACGCAATCCCCCGCAACCAGCCCGGCAAACTCTCCAGCGGATAAAACATCGTGCTGGCAAACATCAACACAAAATACGCGACGTTCAGAAACGTGTTGAACATGTCGTTCCTGCGTATCCGGATGGCAAACGTGGTCAAGAAAAAGAACCATCCCGCCGTGCCTAACACCTGCCCCACCACCAGAACACCGGAGAGATCCCACCGTACCGGCAAATCCAGTATCACCGCGCCGGCAGTAACCGTCACCGCCGCCTGAACGAGCGCCAGCATGGCGTTGAACAGGATCTTCCCTATCAGGAACTCCGCCCGCGTCATCGGATACGTCAAAAACTCGAAGAATATCCCGTTGTCCCGATCCACAAAAAAGCCGTACGCGGTGTTTATCGCTATTCCGAAACTCGCCATCGACAACACCCCCGCAAGAAAGAACGCGTTGTACCCGTACCGCCCCCCTCCCGTCTCTACACCCGCCGAAAACGCGCTCTCGAACCCGATGCCGAAGATCAACAAGTACAGCAACGGCATGAACATGTCGTAAAACAACCACGTCATGCTGGTCGTGCGTATGCGGAACTCCCGGTACATCACCGCAAGGATCATACTCATGAGGCACCCCCGTTGTCCGCACTCTCTTCGCGATTCCCGAGCAGCTCCAGGAATACGTCTTCCAGCGACGCACTCGTGACTTCAAAATGCACGATCGGCTCCACCTTCGACAACGCGTCCAGAAGTGCAAACGTGGATCCGTCGGAACCCTTCACGCTCAACTCTATCGTATTGTGCGAAGACTGGATCTTCAGCAGCGGGAACTTCCTCGCCGTCTCGAGAATCTCCGGCCGCATCCGCTCAAAGGTGACGCTGATGTCGTACGCCTTCGCCACCATGGACTTGATCATCTGCAGATCGCCCGTCGCTATGCACCGGCCATGATCCACAATCGCAATCCGGTCACACAACTCTTCCGCCTCCTGCAATATGTGCGTCGTCAACAGGATCGTCCGCCCCTGACGCGCATGCTCCCGAATCGCATCCAGCGTGGCCCGCTTGTTCACCGGATCCATGCCGGTGGTGGCCTCATCCATAAAGACAACCGGCTTGTCTACCATGAAGACCTTGGCCACCTGCACGCGCCGCTTCAATCCTCCGCTCAGATCGATCACCTTTTGATTGCGGTACTCGTCCAATCCGAATTGCGCCATGACCATCTCAGCGCGCTCGCGGATCTTCCGGCTCGGGATCGAATGAAACCGCCCGTAAGTGCTCAGGTTATCCAGCACCGAAAGAAAGATCTCCGCAGCGTTCTCCTGAAGCACGGCACAGATCGACTGCCGCACCCTGTATGGCTCCTTCACCACGTCCACACCGCATACTTCCGCCGTTCCACTGGTGGGCCGGACCAGCGTGGTCAGGATTCTCAGAAGCGTCGTCTTCCCCGCCCCGTTTCTCCCGAGGAGCCCGAAGATCTCCCCCGGCGCAATCTCCAGATTCAGGTTGTCCAGCGCACGGACAGGATGCTTTGACTTGGGGTGGTAGAGCTTGACAAGGTCAACCGCATGAATAGCAGGTTTTTCGTTAAGATTCATGATTTCCAATGTACGGAAGACCATGTGCCCCAGTCAAGCCGCCGAATCCCGTTCGAATGGAAACTTAGGTGAGGCGACGGAGCCACCGCCAGCTCTGGAGTAGAAGCTTACGTGAGGCAACGGGGCCACCGCCTGCTTTGGAGCAGAAACTTACGTGAGGCAACGATGACGCCTGCCCAATATTGGCCAGGGTTCCACCTGGTGTCCCACTAATGACATGAGATGGTCATGGCTTCTCAATCCGGTCGATCCGGGGAATCCACTCGCCTCCTCCACCGCTTCATCGCAAAGCAGCCAGAACGGCGCAACCAACCCCTCCAAAATGTCGTATTAAGTCCAGGGGGTGTGTCTCTATTGGAACACGCCACATGCTATTGAAACGGAAACGCTCTATGAAACTCCGATACATACTCGGCGCCGGACTTCTGGTCTCCGGCATTCTCGTCGCCCAAGGGGGCGAAATGACGATCCTCTCCCTTCGCGATTTCAAGGAGACCGAACTCAAGTACGCGGGCTTCGAAACCCCGCGCCGCCTTACCGTCCATATCCAGGCGCTTGGCGGCGGAGGAAGTCAGGGATGGACGTACAAGAGCAACTCCTTGTTTGCCTATGGATGGATCATCGACGCCGAAACCCGCGAGGTAGTCTGGCAAATGACTGCCTCCAATACAGAGAAATCCCGCAACGACCGGTCCTACGATGGGACCATCACACTCGATCCCGGAAAGTACGAAGTGTACTTCGCCGCCTATGGCTTTGCGTTTCATTCCACGTTCTCCCATATGGTCGTCAACGTGGACCACAGACGCACGCCGCTGTTCGGCTCGCCCCAATCCAAGGAACGGCATTTCTTTTCATGGCTCACCGACTGGTGGAGCGATGATATCAACGACGCCTGGGAAGACCGCTCAGGAACCTGGGGCATCGATCTCCTCGTGGATGAGTCGGTTGGCCGCTCGGTGTTCAAATTCTCCCCGCCTCTGGTTAAGCCCGATGCCGTCTTCGCCGCGACGAAGCTGGGTGATCATGAATTCAGACGGGAAGGGTTCACCCTCTCTGCCCCTGCAACCGTTACCGTAAGGGCAATCGGAGAAGGCCAGAAGGGGGCAGAATGTTTGGACTGCAGCTGGATCGTTGACACGCGCACGCGCCAGCGCGTCTGGGAAACCTCATGGCATGGCGCACGGCCCGCAGGCGGCGCAAAGAAGAATGTCCAGACGGAAGCCGACGTGCGACTGGATAAAGGGACATACATCCTCTACGCCATTACGGATGACAGCCATTCCAATGCGGATTGGAATGAGGCCCCTCCTTTCGATCCGTTGAACTGGGGCGTTACGCTCAGTATTCGCGACGAACGCGAACGCCAGGCCTTTGCCCTGACCCCCGTGCATGAAAAAGGCCAGGTCATCGTCCGCCTCACCAGAATGGGCGACAACGAGTCGCGCTCGGAAGGTTTCTCGCTGAAAGCCGACGCCAAGGTCCGCATCT
>JADLEA010000376.1 GCA_020846365.1 Bacteroidota bacterium | reverse complement strand
GCGTCATGGGGGCCGTGTACGCGATCTTTGCACCCATGCTTGCGCCGTTTCTGTTTGGGAAGGAATTCGAGGGAAGCACGCTCCTGGGTCAGATTCTCTGCCTTCGCTATGCGTTCGCCATGCTTGTCGCTCCGGTCGGCGTCATTGGCTACAGCCTGGGAATGGTGCGCATTTACTGGATGATCAATCTCCTCCAACTTGTCGCCGTGGTGTTGATCAATGTGCTCTTCCTTCCTGTCGTCGGTCCGATCGCCTCGGCACTTGCGCTGCTTGTCAATGAACTCATCGGGGCAAGCCTGGCGGGGGTTGTCCTCTGGAAACGCCTGCAGGCGGCAGAAGGAGTGTCTCATGATTGAAAAGGAGTTTCGCCTATGACCCTGCCCGGGTCCATCCCCATCCTCCCGCGAATCAAACGCCTGTTTCGTCCTGCCGATATCCAGGTCTCACTCTACCGGGAAATGCAGCGGGCGCTTGCCCTGGATCAGTCGCGCTTTCCGGAGGCCATCAGCCTTCCCGACAACTACGGCAAAGGTCTCCCCGAACGCGCGGTGGAAATCCTGATCGCACGCCTTACCTACGCACCCGGCAAACGCGTGCTGGATGTGGGTTACGCCAATATCATGAAGTCCCATGCCATGATGCTGAGGTCGCTTCCATCGCCGCGCAATCTGACCGGCATCGATATTGCTGAACCGGTCTATGATGCATCAGAGTTTTATCAGCAGGCCCACCGCGCCGACATCACACACACCCCGTTTGATGCAGCCTCATTCGACCTGGTGTGGTGCATCTCATCGCTCGAACACTTTGGCATGGACAACTCCGGATACACCGCGGATTTCGTAAGGGACGCATTGATGGACGCCCAGGCGGTCAGGGAGATGCTGAGAATAGTGGCACCTGCAGGTCAGGTGCTCATCACGGTTCCCTACGGACGGTATGAGGACCTTGGGACACAGCGGAACTATGACAGAGAACATTGGCAATCCCTCCTGACTATCGGTCGACCGCTGGCGCATGTGCGGGAATGGTATTTTCGCCATACCTTTGGACGTGGCTGGCACGAGGTGGACGCAGAACAGCTCCGGTATGTCGGGTACTACGATCAGGCCAATGCCGGAGCAGGGGGCCTTGCGGTGGCGCTCATGACCAGGACGTAAGTTCTATGCACCTTCTCCTCGACGCAGTCGTGTTCGAATTCCCCCCGACAGGGATCGCAAAAGTCACTGCCGGCCTAGCAGCGGCATGTCTCGCACAGGATCCGGAGCTCTCGATCACGGCGCTTCATCGGCGGCCGCTCGCACAGGGTTTTCCTTCCCCGATCCGCTCGAAATCCTTCGGCCGTCACCTGCCTTACCGGATGTGGCGCCCGCTCGCCTTCCGCGCCGCCACGAAGAAGATCCCGGTCGCATGGTTCCCGTGGAACGGCGATGTACCGGCGCTGCCTCCGCATGTCACCGTCGTCTCCATCATCCATGACGTCCTTCCCCTCATTCTGCCAGACCATTTCCCATCGCCGGAACTGGAAACTGCGTACCGGCAGCGCGTCCAACGCGACATTGACAGAACACATCTTCTGTTTACCGACTCCGACTATTCCCGTCAACAGCTTCTCGCACATTTCAGGATACAACGCGAACCGCATGTCCTCCGGTTCGGCCCGACACTGCATGCACCCACCCGGCACGCCACCCCGATGGGTACCTTTGCATCACCCTACTTTCTGTATGTCGGGGGATATGACAAGCGCAAGGGCATCGAACACCTCCTGCGCGCCTTCCTTGCCGCGCATAAAGACCAACGCATCTCTTCACGCCTGATCCTCACGGGCAGCAAACACCACGTCTCTGACGATGTGCGCGCCCTCATCGACTCCGGCACCGCAATGCACCTCGTCGAGGAAACAGGATACGTGAATGAAGAGACGCTGTCCAACCTGTACCACGATGCGCTTGCTCTCGTGTATCCATCGGCATATGAGGGTTTCGGACTGCCCCCGCTCGAAGCAATGGCTGCTGGATGTCCGGTCATCACCACGCGAGGCACGTCGTTGCCGGAAGTCTGTGGGGACGCCGCTTTGTACGTTGCCCCCGAAGATCTGGCTACTTTCAGCGATGCCCTGGCGACGGTGGAGCACGACGTACAGATCCGGGAAGAACTCCGCCAGAAGGGTCTGCGTCAGGCGGCGACATTCACATGGGAAGCTGCGGCAACTCAGTTCCTTGGCCCCCTCCGCGCTGTCGTCAGACAACGGAACCTTGCATGAACGAATCGCTGGTGATCGTTGAACCAATGTGCCGCGGCTTTGAACACGTTCAGTTCAACGCGCCGTTCTTGCAGTCGTGTTCTCTGGCATTTCCGGGAGCGCCGCTGTCATTCCTCGCTGAATCTTCGCACCTCGACTTCGTGCGTGCCGTGCTGGAGCGCGAGGCGCCCGGGCTGCATGTTCAATGGCGGAAGATCACGCTCCCCGACCGGCACTTGTCTCCACGCCGGCGCATGCAGCGTGAACGGGGGATCATTCAAGAGGCATTTCGACTCGCGGGAGAGACCCATGGCACGCTCGTGGCCTTCGCATCGGCAACCGACACACTGGTCCTCGCCACAAAACTTCTTCTCTTCGGCTCGAAGCCCCGCCTTCACACGCTGATGGTCCTGCACGGTGTGCTGGCCGGTCTGGAGGACTACGCACGGCCGGTGAACGCATGGCGCGGCATATCCCTCGCGCTCAAGATGCCCAACCCCCGGACACTACGCTTGATCGTGCCCGGTCAACCGATTCAGGAAACTCTCGCACAACGCTTCCCCCGCATAGCCCGCCACACGCGTCCGGCCGAGCATCCGGCGTTCTGGGCTGAGAAGTCCATACCTGAGATCTCCCCGCGTACACCTGTCCGGTTTGGGTTCTTCGGCGTCAGCGCCGTTCCGGGTTTTGATATGGTAACCCGCGTGGCGGAAACGCTGGGTGCTGAAGGGTCCGCGGCCGAGTTCTCGATGGTGGGTCATTTGAATCATCCCGATGATGCCACTCGCGACTATGCTGCGGTCCCCGATGCTTGTCCCCGGCTCCTCAGCGAGAGCGAATACGCGGACCGGGCCAGGCGCCTCACCTACTCGCTCTGGACAACGCGCGCACACCGGTCAGGATTGGTTGCAAGCACGACGTTTCTGGATGCGCTCTCGTTTGTGAAACCTCTTGTGTACCTGGCCAATCCCCTAATCGACGCATACGCCGCTCTCCTTGGCGACATCGGTTATCGATGCGCTGATGAACGGGAATTGACTGACGTCGTGCGATCACTTGCCGCAGAGTGGCCGCAGGAGCGCTATCGCGCGCAGTGTGCTGCGATTCTCGCCGGCAGGCATCTGTTTGAACCCTCAGCCGTTGCAGCGTCGGTCCGGAAGATTGTGCACGAACTCAGGGAGAACCGGTGACACTCCTCTTTTTCTCCGACATACCCTGGGAACATCTCTACCAGCGTCCCCAGCAACTTGCCAGCCGCCTCGCACAGCGGTGGCATGTGCTCTGGATTGAACCGGCGACCCTTGGAGCTCCCCGCAAGTGGACTCCCGTGCGGACACAGGACCGGCTCGACCTGCTGACCATTCCTCTGTTTCCTCATTATGCGCGAAACACAGTGCTGCGGATCCTCTCCCGATTCTTCAGCTCCCTTCCGCCCGCACGGTGGATTCTGAATCGCATCCAGCGCTTCCTGATCCGCCGGGCACTGAAGCGGCTCGGCATTGCACGCAACGAGATCATTGCTGTCGTTCAGAATTTCCAGTACATCGCTCTCGTCGAGTATCTGAAACCGATGACAGTATTGTTCGACTATATCGATGACGCCTTTGGTTTCATACAGTATCCGGCCTACGTACGGGATGACTGGCGAAAAGCAATTCGCATGGCGGCAACTGTCACCGCAACGGCCCCTGCGCTGCAGCGTCAGATCGAACGCGAACGCGCCGTTCCGGTGCACCTGGTGGAGAATGGGGTGGATGTGGCGGCCTTTGCAACCGACTCGCCGCCGCCGCGGCCGGCCGACATGCCCGCTCCGGCGAAACCGATTGTGATCTACGTCGGCACCATCGCATCGTGGTTCGATTTCGGCTTGCTGGAGACGCTCCTCCGCACAATTCCTGAGTTCGAGTTTGTCCTCGTCGGCCCGGCACATCCCGAGGTAACTCTCCGGTTGACCGGGATGCACGATTTCGCGAACTTACATGTCCTTGGAAAGCGTACGCATACCAGCATCCCGGCGTATCTGACCGCCAGCACGGTCGGCATCATTCCCTTCACGAGAAACCGCCTTACGGAAGGAGTGAATCCGGTGAAGCTGTATGAATACGCGGCAGCCGGATTGCCGATGGTGACCACCGCGTTTTCGGACGACCTCGGACGCTTCAGGGACATCGCGTTCATCAGCGACACGCCGGAAGAATTCTGTGCGCAGGTGAAGCTGGCGGTCGATCGTTCCCATGATGCCGTGCATGCAGCGCGGCTCCGGCAGTTTGCGAGGGAAAACGACTGGACGATGCGGGCGGAAACGATCGCGTCGCTTCTGACGCAATACACGCATACCAACACGAATAGACTCCATCAGCCGTGACATCTTTCAAGAACGGGCCAAGCCATGAGTAAACAGCACAAGAAACCTGCACCACGTAAAGCCGCCGATCCCTCACCCCTCTTTGCACGGCTCACCACGTTCCAGCAGGACCTGATCGCCATCGCGATGCTCTACATCCTGACACTCGTCGTTTTTCGCGGCATTGTCTTTGACAACGCTGCGTTCTCTGCGGAAGGGGACACTGCGTCATGGATGAGTTATTCGGAAGCCGGAAACCGGATCGCCAAGGCGGAGGGGGTGGACGTGCTCTGGATGCCCAACTTTTTCAGCGGCATGCCTACATTCGGCAATGTCGCGTATCTCCCCCATGACGTCAGCTATATCCAGACGGTTCTCCAGAAGGTTCTCAACCTCCTTTTCCTGAACGGCACATGGACCTGGCTGGTGGTGTACTATTTCCTGGGCGGGCTGTTCATGTACCTCCTGATGCGCGTGCTGAAATTCCCGCTTATCCCTTCCCTTTTTGCTGCGGTCATCTTCATGCTCGCGCCGTACAATATCGGTCTCGCCAGCGAGGGGCATGGTTCGAAGCTTATGGCATTGAGCTACTTTCCCCTGGTTTTCATGCTCACGCATCTGATGTTTCAGCGGCGCGACATTTTGAGCTTCGGGTTGCTCGCCGCCGCGATCGGGACCCTGGCGCTCACCAACCATATGCAGATCGTCTACTATGTGTTCATCGTTCTGGGTCTCTACCTCGTCTATCACATCGTCATGGAGGTGCGCCGGACACCCGGCAGGGCTGTTCTCAGTGCCGGTCTGCTCGCGCTTGCCCTCGTTCTCGGGCTCTGTATTGCGTCATACATCTACCTTTCCGTGTACGAGTATTCCCAGTTCTCCATCCGGGGAGGGGGCACTGCCGGTTCGACCGGCGGCCTCGCCTGGGATTACGCCACCAACTGGTCATTGCATCCCGAGGAATTGTTTACCCTTCTGATTCCCTCCTTCCTCGGCTTTCAGTCGCCCTTCTACTGGGGAACAATGCCGTTCACCAATTCCACCATCTATCTGGGAGTCTTGCCGATTCTGCTGGCTCTCCTGGCTCTGGGCTACAACCGCACGCGACTTGGCGTGTTCCTGTCGATCCTCGCCGTGATCATGATCCTGATCTCGTTCGGCAAGCATTTTCCCCTGGTGTACGGAGCGCTCTTTGAGTACATGCCGTTCTTCAACAAGTTTCGCGTTCCCGTCATGGTCCTCCACCTGCTTCCCTTCGTCGTGGGAATTCTGGCCGCATACGGACTGCAATTTCTGATCAATCTGCCGGAAGGGACGAAAAAGGATCAGCTTGAAAAACTGAGCCGCTCACTCATGATCGTCGGTGGCGTGCTCCTTGGCATCCTGATACTTGCCTCGCTGGTTAAGAGTTCTCTCTTTCAGACACTTTCCGGGTCTATGTTTGCAAAGGAAGGGGAGCTGGAGATGCTCCGCCAGCAGTACGGCAATCAGGCCACGCAGACAATGGGTCAACTGAAGCAAGCCCGATTTGACTTGTTCTGGAAAGATTTTGTGAAGTTTGTTTTCCTCGCCGTGGCCTCTCTGGGACTTGCGGTGATGTATCTGAAGAAGAAACTTCCGGCGACGGTCCTGACGCTCACCGCGTTCGCGATCCTGCTGATCGACCTGCTGCTTGTCATCAACAAAGGCAGCTACATCTCACCGAAGCCCAGCAATCAGCTTGAACAGCAGTTTCAGGCTGATGCCACAGTGACATTCCTGAAGCAGCAGCCGGGTCTTTTCCGGATTTTCCCGCTTGGCGGCCTCTTCGGGGACAATACCTTTGCGTATCACGGGCTGCAGTCGATCGGGGGCTACAGTCCGGCAAAGTTGAAGATCTATCAAACGATGCTCGATTCCTGCATGTATGAGAGCGCCGATCCTTCGTTTCCGATCAACATGAACATCGTCAACATGTTGAACGCTCAATACCTGATCGCGCAGGGCCGGCTCCCGGAAGACAGGTTCACGCTAGTGCATGTGAACGAACAGCAACGCACGCTGGTGTACCGCAACAACACCGCATTCCCGCGCGCCTTCTTCGTTGACGAGGCAAAGGTGGCCGCCAATGCCACGGAAGTCTTCTCGTTGTTGAACGCTCCTTCGTTCGATGCCGCGAGAACAGCGGTACTGGAAAAGGCCCCCTCCGCGCAGATCACCAGCCCTGACAGCAGCTCTGTGCAGATTACGGAATACCAATCGCGGCGCATTGTCGCTGCTGCGTATACCTCTTCCCCGGCACTCCTGGTGTTGAGCGAAGTGTACTATCCGGCGGGCTGGAATGCATTCGTGGACGGTCAGGAGACAGAGATCTTCAAGACCAACTACGTCCTGAGATCCGTGGTCGTCCCTCCGGGTGCGCACACCATCGAATTCCGATTTGACCCGGTCATGTACCGCACGGGATACACCGTCTCCAATGTTGCGTGGGCGGTGGCACTCTGTTGTGTCCTGATCGGATTGTGGCAACTCCCGGCAGTCCGGGCAAGGATCCGTCCAAAGAATCAGGCGAAAACGAGCCAGGATGAGGGGGATGAGAAGGCGCGTTGACTCTCTCCCGCGCCTTGGCTATATTGGTGTTCACCCGTGATATACTTCGCAAGCCGGCGCGCACAACGGACGCGGCCCCGGTTTGCAGCACTTTCTGATTCCTCCCCGGTTGCAGGAGGGGAGATATACGGCAAAACAGGAGACCTACGCAGATGGCGGATATTTCTCAGGATGCGCTGGGCATGGTGGAGACGAAGGGGCTCGTCGGTTCTATCGAAGCAGCCGACGCAATGGTCAAGGCTGCACGCGTGACCCTCATTGGCAAAGAAACAATCGGGGGCGGTTACGTGACCGTTCTCGTCCGCGGCGACGTCGGCGCGGTGAAAGCCGCAACGGATGCGGGTGCGGCGGCAGCCCAACGCGTCGGTGAACTGGTGTCTGTCCATGTCATCCCACGCCCGCACGTGGATGTGGAACTCATTCTGCCCAAACGCGCGGCACGGTAACCGGCAATGCCGTCGGAACCGTCCGGCGGCACGCTGCTCCACCACACAAACACCACCATGATCGATTTTGCTCTCGGTTTAGTTGAGACTCGCGGCTTCGTCGGTTCCATCGAAGCCGCCGACGTCATGTTGAAAACCGCCAACGTGCGCCTGGTGGGCAGAGAAATCGTGCGTGATGGGCTTGTGACCATTGAGATCATCGGGGAAGTGGCCGCGGTAAAAGCTGCAGTGGAAGCCGGCGCCGCGGCAGCGGGCCGGGTGGGGGAACTGATTTCGCAGCATGTGATCCCCAGACCCGTCGATGACATCGAAGCGCTGCTCGCGCGTGCGCCCGGCACACCGGCCGACAACACCCCGCAAGAACATCCTGCCCCGAAACCGCGGGCGGTCAAACGCCCTGCAGCTGTCCCCACTGCGCCAAAACCCCCGAAAGAAACCGAGCCTGCTCTGGATTTCAGGGAACCGACCGAGGATGATCCGTTCTTGCAGAAACTCGAAAGGATGACCGTACACGAGCTCCGCACCCTCGCTCGCGAAACGAAAGGACTTGGCATCCAGGGCCGTGACATATCGAAGGCGAACAAGGATCTCCTGATACGGGAGCTGCTGAAAGCCCGAACATCATAGGGATTCCTGAGGCCTTGCCCCTATGAAGAATCGCCGACTCCTCATCATCTTCACCACCGCACTCATCGGTATCTTCCTCTGGTTGTCCGTAAATCTCAGAGAACAATACCAGCTTGTCATCGCCGCCCCTTTTTCCGTCGACGAAGTGCCGGAAGGAATGGCCATTCGCACCCCTGTCCCCCGGAGTATCCAGCTCAGATTCAGGGGCGACGGATGGCGGCTGGCCGGACTCCTCCTCGGACCGGATCTCAGGGTGACCATCCCTCTGAGTTCCCTCCCCCAGGGGAGCCGCACCATCACGGTGAACGAAATCATAGAACGCATTTCCATCTCCCCGGGTGTACAACTGGTGGATGTGAAGCCCGACACGGTCGCCGTCTGGCTTGACCACCTGGGCGAGAAACGAGTCCCGGTGGTCCCCGAGTTCACCGTATCCTTCAAGGAGGGATATGGGCAGGTCGGGACCGTGCTGCTCTCCCCGGACAGTATCACTGTCAGCGGTGCGGAGACTGTTCTGGAGCGCATTGCCTCCTGGAAGACCGCCGCCACGTCTTTTGAAGAGCTCAAAGCTCCGTTGGAAACCATGGTGCCGCTCGCGCTCAGCGACGGGCCAATGCTTCGCTGCTCCCCGTCGTCGGTCCGCGTGCGAATCAATGTCGAGCCGTTCGCCGAGAAGGTCTTCAGCGGCCTTCCGGTGGAAATACGCAGGCTGCCGCCAAACCGCGACGTGATCTTCATCCCTCCCAAAATAGAGATCGTCGCACGCGGAGGAATACGGCAACTGGCGAGTCTGCTGCCGGTAGACTTCGAGCTGAGCGTCCCGTACGAACGGATACTTGCCGACACGACCGGTTCGATCGAACCGGAAATCGTCCCACCGTCGGGCATCCAGGTGGTGACACGGAGACCTGAGAAGCTCCAGTACATCGTTCGGAAGCGTCTCTAGAAGGAGGTTGTTCTATGCGCCTGTGCATCAACATTGATCATATTGCCACGCTTCGCGAGGCCCGGGGCGGTCTGGAGCCCGACCCCGTTGCGGCCGCGCATGTGTGTGAGCTGGCCGGCGCACACGGCATCGTCTGTCATTTGCGCGAGGACCGGCGGCACATTAACGACCGCGATCTCCGCCTCTTGCGCGAAACGGTGAAGACCAAGCTGGACCTGGAAATGGCTGCCACCGAGGAGATCGTGAAAATTGCCATCGAGACCCTCCCGGAACTCGCGACCTTTGTTCCGGAACGCCGGCAGGAACTCACCACGGAAGGCGGGCTGGATGTGCGCGGTCACCGGCACCACCTCCGGGATGTTATTGCGGAGATGCACCGCCACGAAATCGAGGTGAGCCTGTTCATTGACCCGGTCCCGGAGCAGGTGGAAGCGGCGGCGGAAATTGAAGCAGACAAGATTGAGATACACACCGGCGAGTACGCGAACGCACGCTCGGAGCGCGAGCAGGCGGAACTCCTCGAGGTCATCCGTACCGCGGCCCGGCGGGCCCGGGAACTCGGCATGGGCGTGAATGCAGGCCATGGCCTGGACTACCTCAACATCATCCCCTTCCGCACAATCGAGGAAATCGAAGAAGTGAGCATCGGGCACTCCATCATTTCCCGGGCGGTGTTCGTCGGGTTGGACCGCGCCGTGCGTGAAATGGTGGATCTGGTGCGGTAGCGAGGCGGCCGGTAGAGATGGAAACCGGTACGACAGCGTGATCCGGCCCGCACGCTGAACTGACAGTGTACCTGCTGTGGAGGCGTCAGGGATACGACGCCCTTGAGGAGCGCAGGAACCCCGCCGCGACGATCATCCCGGCCGCAAGGAGGGCTAGCGGCAGGAAGAAATCCCCCCGGACATCAAACCAGACGCCGGCGAGCATGCTCGCGGGCGACGCTACGATATTCGCCGAGAACAGAAGCCCGTACACCTGCCCCACACGTTCTGCTCCCCACCTGCGCACTACCGTGGACGCATAGAGAACCAGCACCCCGCCGTAGTTCAGCCCTGCAAGTGCCGCAAAGATGAGAAACCCGGTTTCGGAGTTCAACCACAACGCCGCTGTCAGCAGGAGCAGCGCCTGTCCGATGAGATTCGCCTGTATCACGGACCACGATGCAAACCGGTCAAACACAAAACCCCAGAGGAGCCTTCCGCACGCATTGGCAATCGCGAATACGCCCACGGCAATCAACCCTACTTCCGCCGCGCCTCCGGTGTGTAATTCTTTGAGATTGGCGTTCACGGCGAATCCCCCGGCCAGCGCAACGGTCATGCAACCGTACAGAATGCGGAATTCCTTCCGCTGGAGGATTTCGCGGAATGCGATGGGTGCATCGAGCCGTTGAGTTTCCGAAGGAGGAAACTGCATGAAGCATCCCGCGAGGGTAATGATGCCGAAGAACGCGCCACCCAGGATTCCGAATGTTTCGAACGGAGAGTAAGCCCCGGAAGAGATGAGCCGGCCGGCGATCTGACTGAGGAGCGCCGCGCCCCCACCGAATCCCACGACCGCAAATCCCGTTACGAGGCCTTTGTGGCGTGGGAACCATCGCACAAGCACCGCGATCGGAACCATGTACGCAATCCCGACGCCAACGCCGGACAGGATGCCAATCCCCACCACGACCAGGGGGAAGCATTGAGATCCGAAGAACGCGAGCACCCAACCGCAGCCGAACACCGTACCCCCCAGGATGGCGCACACGCGCGGGCCGAAGCGTTGAAGGAGGGTCCCCGCAAAGAGCATCGTAAGTGGAAAAGCAAAGTAGAAGGCGGTAAAAGGAAGCTGTACCGTGGCCTGCGAAAGCCCGGTGTGTTCACGCAGAGGAGCTACGAAGACCGACCAGGCGTAGGTCGCTCCCAGGCACAACTGCATGAAGAGTGAGGATGCCAGGATTCCGTACCGGCGCCCGCTGTCCATCAGTCCCGGATTTCCAGTCTCCGGATCTCGTCTCTCAATGCTGCCGCCTTCTCGTAGTCTTCCTTCTCAATCGCTTGCTTCAGCTCCTGATGGAGCTGTTCGAGGCGGGTCATTTTGTTGGCCGGCGGGTCCTTTGAGGGTGTCGGCGCCTTAGGGGGTTTCGGACTTGCGCCTTCTTTTTGCTGGGGCTCTTCTTCCTCTTCCTCGGGCACGAAAGAGGCCTCATCCATCACCCCGGCCGACACATAGATCTGCGCTCCATACCGGACAGCAAGCGCGATGGCATCGCTCGGGCGTGAATCAATGAGCTGGTTGTCAATATTCAGTTTTGCATAGAACGTGCCGTCGCGCAGGTCATCAATGGTCACATCCGTCAACTCCGAGCCGAAGGCGGTAATGATGTTCTTCATGAGATCATGGGTCAACGGCCGGGGCGGCTTGATGCCTTCCATCTCCAGCGCAATGGACTGTGCTTCTGCCTGGCCGATGATAATGGGAAGCCGGCGCGAACCTTCCACCTCGCGCAGAATCAAGGCATACGCCCCGCCGCTCGCGGGGTTTGTGGAGAGTCCTAAGATGTCAACCAGCACGCGTTCCACGCTCTGCTCCTTACCTGGGCAAACTCCTCTACGCTGTTGCGCCTACACGCAGATCCCGCCAATCTGCAGGCCGGCTATTTCCCGAGCGCCTGTTTCAGCTGCACGGTCAATTCAGGCACAATGTCGAAGACGTCTCCCACAATACCATAATCCGCAATCTGGAAGATCGGGGCGTCTTTGTCTTTGTTGATAGCTACAATGTACTTCGATGAAGACATACCTGCAATATGCTGCACTGCTCCTGAAATGCCACAGGCCACGTACAGCGTGGGGGACACCGTTTTTCCGGTTTGGCCGACCTGTTCGTCATGCGGTCGCCAGCCGGCGTCCACGACTGCGCGCGACGCACCGACGGCTGCTCCCAGCACGTCTGCAAGAGCTTCGAGCAATGCAAAATGCTCAGGACCTTTCATGCCGCGACCGCCGGAGACGATGATATCCGCCTCCGTGACATCCGGCCGGCCGGTTGCCACTTTCACATCGGTCACGGCCGTGACAAAGTCGGCGGGGTCGAACGTCACGGACACCGTCTCGATGCTCGCATCGCCGCTTCCCTGTGTGGCAGTAAAGACATTGGGCCGCAGGGTAAACACCTTGACCGGCGTGGTCACGCGCACATCGACGAGTGCCTTGCCGGCGTACACAGGTCTTGTGGCAACAAGGTCGCCATTCTCGACGTTGATGCCCACACAGTCTGAAGCCAATCCCGCCTGGAGCTTCAGCGCTACGCGTGGAGCAAGATCTTTCCCCATCTGACTCGCAGGAAGGAACACCGCCTGCGCCTTCTGCTGCACCGCCACCGTGGCGATCGCCTTCGCGAAGGCCAGGTTCGCATGCGCTGCGAGGGCGGGATCATCCACCACAAGCACGCGAGAGGCGCCATAAGGTCCGAGCTCCTTCGCCAGGGATGAAATGCCGCTCCCAATGACCAGCGCACAGCACTCGGCCTTCAGGGCGTCGGCTACGGTCCGCGCCGCCCGCACGGTCTCGAAGGAAGATTTCTTGATTTTTCCGTCACGGTGTTCAACAAATGCAAGAATGGCCATGTCAGATCACCTTCGCTTCGTCGTGCAACAGTCGGAGCAACTCGGGCACAGCGGTCTTGTCGGTCCCGATGATCTTGCCCGTTGCTTTGGCAGGCGGCTTCCGCATTGCGACGGTGATCACGCGGGATTCGGCGGGCGCCGCCGGTTTCTCCTCGATCGGCTTGCTCTTTGCAGCCATGATTCCTTTCAGGGAAGGATAGCGCGGTTCGTTGAGCCCTTTCTGGGCCAGGAACACCGCAGGCAAAACCGTCTGCACGGTCTCATGTCCGCCTTCGATTTCCCTCTGACAGACTACCGTCTTGTCCTGTATGTCAATCTTGACGACGACCCCCACGGAGGGGATGCCGAGCATTTCTGCCACGCAGGTACCGACCTGGGCATCGTCAAAATCGATGGATTGCTTGCCGAAGAGAATCACGTCCGGCGCAAGTGCCCGGAGTTCCGCAGCCAGGCCGGTAGCAACCGCGAAGGAGTCTCGTTCGGCTTCATCCTTCAACAAGACGGCCTTGTCAACGCCCATGGCAAGGGCTTTTCGGAGGGTTTCCTTGTGTTTCTCCCCTCCGAGGCTCAGGACGACGACCTCGCCCTTGAACTTGTCGCGCATGCGGAGCGCTTCTTCGACGGCGATCTCGTCGTACGGGCTCATCATGAAGTTGACCCCGGTACGGTCGATGCTCTTGTTGTCGGAGCCGACTTTGATTTTGGTCTCCGTATCGGGAACATGGTTAATGCAGACTGCGACCTTCATCCAAGAAGTCTCCTGTCTAGAGACGCCGCCCCCTCCGGGGCAGCACGTTGGCATAGCTGGTGAACCGCGTAAGTACAGAAATATACCATCCCCTGCCCGAAAAGGCAACCGGGCTTTGACATTGTCCGTCGATTTGCGTATTATAGTGGTCTAGCACTACAACTCTCGACGAAATTCTTTCTTTGGAGAAGCAGCCGGATGGCTCAGCACAAATCGGCGGAAAAGAGGGCGCGCCAGGCAAAGGTCCGCACAGCCCGCAATGCCCAGTGGAAATCGCGCATGCGGAACGCCATCAAGCGCGTCAGGTCCACCACGGACAAGGCCAAGGCGAAAGCCGAACTGAACAAGACGGTGAAGATGTTGGATCAGCTCGCTGCAAAGGGCGTGATTCACAAGAATACAGCGTCAAATCAGAAGTCAAGCCTCACCAAGCTTGTCAACTCCCTGAAGTAGTCTCTCCAGCGCCTCCAGGCGCTCGCGATAGCGCCCGGCATCATCCGGGCGCTGCTGTATCAGGGTCCGGTATGCTTCCACGGCAGCCCTGTACTCTCCCTGCTGCGCATAGATCTCCGCCAGCGTGACCGTCGTAAAGTGCGGCGTGCTTCCTTCCCTTCCGGGTCGATCCGGTGGCGTCTCCGGCGGGAACGAATGAGCAGCGTCTTCGTTCAGCATCGCGGCGGGTGCTGCGATACCCTTCCTCGGTTTTGCCATCTGCAGTTGACGCAACATGAAATCGATGCTGGTTTCTCCCGGACCGGCGGCCCCAGGTTCCGGCGATGCGTCCCCGCCCGAGAGCCTTCGCAGGGCCTCTGCGACACATGCAAGCCCCGGAACGAGCTGATCCACCCGTTGGTATTGCGTCGCCGCTTCAAGAGGTCTGCCGAGCTTTTCGTAGCATCGACCCAACAGCAAAAATCCTGTCGCGTACTCCGGAAACTTTTTTGTGCCGCCCAGGCAGAAGCTCAGCGCGGCCGCAACATCCCCTCTGGCAAGCAGCTCAGCCGCACGTACGCCAAACCGCGGAACGATCTTCTCCCCATCCGCCATGTCACTGGCCGGCGCCCTGCCGGCGGGCAAGGAACGCATGCTTGAGCGAGAGGACGGAGACGAACGCAAAACCCAGGAAGAACATCAACTGGAATGGCACGGCGGCAATCTCCAGGAAATAGACTGATGCCACAACGCCGATGAGACAGTACAACGCCAGCACGATTTCCAGCACCACTGTTGCACTGATCTTTATCGGCACGTATGACTTGTCGCGCCAGGAGTCTTTCTTGGATTGGATGGAGTACTTCGGCGTGCGCACGAATTCGCTCTTCCGTTTGAACAGTCCCTCGAGCACCGCCCTGCTGTTGTTCACGGCAAACCCCATACTGCCGGCCATGAACACCGGGAAGAGGAAGATGCGTTTTCGCCAGTCGGCGTAAACGTCCTTCTGTGAAAAGAGGTAGAAGAGGAAAGAACCGATGAAGGCAAACACAAAGACCGACATGAAGGCAAAATACGCGTCGTGCGCACCCGCGTGCTTGATGAAGACCAGCGGAACGTTCAGAATGCCCGCCAGCACGATGAACGGGAAGACGAGGTTGTTCGTCAGGTGAAAGGTCGCGTGGATCTTGATTTTCAGAGGAAGCAGCGATCGCCACACGCTTGGGAGCATCTTCCGCGCCGTCTCGATGGCGCCTTTGGTCCAGCGGAATTGCTGCGATTTCAGCGCGTTGATCTCCGACGGCAGCTCCGCGGGTGAGGTGACGTCGTTAAGGTACTTGAACTTCCAGCCGCGAAGCTGGGCACGGTAACTCAGATCCAGATCCTCCGTCAGGGTGTCCGTCTGCCAGTTCCCCGCGTCCAGAATGCACTCTTTTTTCCAGATGCCCGCGGTCCCGTTGAAGTTGATGAAGAACCCCACCTTGTTGCGCACGGCCTGTTCAATGACGAAGTGGCCGTCCAGCGCCATGGCCTGGGTGCGTGTCAGCAGTGAATAATCGGAGTTGATGTGCTCCCAGCGTGTCTGGACCATGCCGATGCGGGGGTCGGTAAAGAAGTACGGAAGCGTCTTGAGGAGAAAGTCCTGTCGCGGAACAAAATCGGCGTCAAAAATCGCGACATAGTCCCCCCGGGCGTTGTCCAGCCCTGCCTTGAGGGCACCGGCTTTGAATCCCTGCCGGTTGGAGCGCCGGACTTGTTTGATGTCAAAACCAAGCTTCCGGTATCGGTCCACATATTGGCCGACAAGATCCACCGTCTCATCAGTCGAATCATCCAGCACCTGAATCTCCAGCTTGTCCTTCGGATAGATCATGGCACATGCGGCATCAATGAGGCGACCGACCACGTAGACCTCATTGAACACGGGGAGTTGTACCGTCACGACCGGATACGAGTCCAGGGTTTTCGCGGAGGGCTGCTTCCGGGTACGGAACTTCAAGTAGTAGTAGATCATAATGAAGCCGTGCGACCCGAAAACGAAGAGGATCGTGAGTGCGGCGATGTAGGTAAAGAGGATGATCTCTTCCATAGCAAGTATTTTTGTGTGAAACCTTACATTGTGAGTGGAACGGGGTATGGACCTCACCAACCAGATACTGTCTCAAGCAACACATCTTCACTGATCTTCCGGATAGCCTCTTGCAGTCCCGCTTTGCGTTGGGACAATCCCCCTCCGGATTCATAATCTCCCCAGTTGGAAAAGTTCTTTTCCCAGACTTTGCGGCGGAGTTTCATGTCCTGAAAGGTGAACTTGACCGTCATGGTAATGCGACGTTTGCTCACCTGCTCTCCCTGCTCGACAACGGACGGGGCATCGGTGACCGTCGTGATAGAGCCGGCGAGGACCGCATCGGCAGTGCCGCGGTCGGTGACCTGCAGGCTGTTGTCGCTGATGAAAAGGTCCGTGAGCGATCGCGTAACATCCTCCCGCAATCCCGCCTCGCCGAATCCCGATTGATCGTCGATCAGCGGGATGGCGATAGTTTTCAGGTGCGCCGGCACGGAGGCACCGGTGAATGAATAGATGCAGCCCGATGCCAGCAACGCGCATGCACAGAAGAACGCCGGACCCGCGTGAAGTCGCCTCATGGATGCTCTCTCGCGTCCAGCCCGTATTCCTTGATCTTCCGGTATAATGTGCGTTCGCTGATGTGGAGCGCGCGGGCGGCAACGCGGCGATTGCCCTTGTAACGGTCCAGAGCTTCCGCAATAATCCGCCGTTCCATGGCTTCCAGCGAAAGGTTGGCCGGCTCGACCGCCTGTTGCGCCGGCTCCGGGTCTCCTCCCATCGGCCGGAATGCCTCGTGCGATTGCATGTGGTCCAGGAGAACGCCCTTCAGCTCCAGAATGCTCCCCTTGATATCCAGCAGCGCACGGAGGATCAGCTCGCGCTCCGCCTGCTCTACGCTTCTGCCCAGGGGAACCGGAAGATTTCTCTCCTCCGCCTCCGGGTGATACTCTTTCAGATACTTCTGAACATCCTGCGGCTCGAGATAGCGGCCGTTTTCCAGCACCAACATGCTCTCCACCACGTTGCGAAGCTCTCTGATGTTTCCCGGCCAGTGATAGGATTGCAGAAGGGACATCCCGGCGGGACTGATGCCGGCAAACGGCACCTTGTTCCTGCGGGAGACCTCCTCGGCAAAGTGCCGGAAGAGCAGCGGGATATCCTC
>JADLEA010000375.1 GCA_020846365.1 Bacteroidota bacterium | reverse complement strand
GCTTCATTGATCCGTTTCATCTTCTCGCCTTCGGATCTGGCGATCGCTTCCTGCTTGTCTCCCTCCGCGCGGTTGATCTTCGCCTGCTTGTCGCCTTCGGATTCCGCAATCAAGGCGCGCTTCTCGCGTTCGGCGCGCATCTGTTTTTCCATCGCGTCCTTGATGCTTGCGGGCGGAACGATGTTCTTGATCTCGTAGCGGGTGACCTTCATGCCCCACGGCACTGCGGCCTTGTCCACCGCCGAGACAATCTCCCCGTTGATTTTCTCCCGCTCCTCGAAGGTCCGGTCCAGCTCTATCTTGCCCACCTCGCTTCGCATGGTCGTTTGCGCGAGCTGCACCGAGGCGAAGGCGTAGTCGTTCACGCCGTACGACGCTTTCACGGGATCCACGATCTGGTAATAGAGAATGCCGTCCACTTCCACCTGGATATTGTCCTTGGTGATGCATGCCTGGGACGGCACGTCCATCGCGAACTCTTTCAGGGAGTGCTTGTAGGCGATCCGATCGATGAAGGGAACGAGAATGTGGAAGCCGGCTTCGAGGGTCCGGCTGTACTTGCCCAGACGTTCCACGATGAAGACGGTCTTCTGCGGCACTACTCGCGCCGTCTTGAGCAGCATGATGAATGCCAGAATGATGAGGCCGATGATGATCAGGGTCTGGACGAACATTTCGCGCTCCATGGTGTCTCCTGGCTATAGGATGGGTTTTACCTTCAATCGAAGGTTGCTTTGCTCGACAATCTCGACGGTCTGTCCCTGCGTAAGGGGAACCTCAGCGTCGGCGTTCCAGAGCGTGCCGTTGAACTCCACCTTTCCCCCCACCGCGTTCGGTACGATCGGCGTGGTAACGATTGCCCGTTGACCCCGCACATCCTCCATGGAGGCGGACGGGTTCCACACCCGGGATACTCTCCCCTCAAAATACTTCTTCCCCTTGTTGCGGAAGAGTGCCAGCGCGAGGATGGACGACACAAGGAACACCAGGAGCTGGGCGTTGAATCCGGGCAGGACTCCGAACCCGGCGAGGAGGGCGGTGATCCATGCGCCAATGCCGAAAAAGACAATGACAAAACCGGGCAAGGCAAGCTCGGACAAGAGCAAGACCAGGCCGACAAGAAACCATAGGAGTTCGGGACTCGCATTCTCAAACATTGGAGGTCTTCCCTGGATTGTGGCAACGAACGGTAGGAATATCGAAACCTACGGGGAACATCTCAGAATGTCAAGATGCCGAATTGCGAGCCGATTGAGCGATGAGGCAACGGGGTTGACTCCCTCTGACTCGGTGGTTCAAAAGAGTCAACGCGGTCGCGCGCGCGGGTCGCTCAGGGCAGAATCGCTGCCCCGGTCGGTGCAAGAGATGGAACGAGGTGCGAAGAGTGAAGCGGCGGTCAGACGTTGATGCTGAGAGCCAGTGTGTGGCCGTTTCCCAACTCTCCCGCAAGCCGGCTGAAAGCGTAGTCAAAACTGAAGAGCTTGTACCGGACGCCGCCACCGAGACTCAGACCTCGTCCATCGGACCCGGCCTGGTATCCGGCCCGCGCCGTCACCGTTTGAGCGAAGAGCACTTCCGCTCCGAAGGCCGCGAGAGTCTTTTCTTCCCGGAAAAGGTGCAAGAGATCTGCAGCGACGAGCAGACGCGCGTCCAGAGAGGAGAGGTCGATGGGATATGCCGCTCCGGCGCGCACCAAGAGGGGGAGCCGGGTAGATTCCGTGCGCAGCGCGCTCATGGCCCCGATGTTTGCCAGTGTCACGCCTGCAGTCAGCCCCTGGACCGGCGTATCGTACTGGACGCCGATGTCGCCGCCGAATCCGGACGCTTCATCCACAAGAATCTGTTCATACAGGAATCGGGCTGAGATGCCCAGGCGCAGATCATCCGAGATGCGGCGTGCGTACGACGCCCCCACGGCCAGACTCCGGGTTGAGAACGTACCTTCCGGCTCGCCGGGTCGGGTGCGGATCTCAATATCCGACACCGTTGTCGTGTTCAGGGAGAAACCGATCGCATGCTCTCCGCCGAGATCAAGTGCGGCGCCAAGGAACTCCGTGCGCGTATCCTGAATCCATTCCTTGTGCATCACGAGAATGTCGGCCGTGCGTGAGGAATCCCGATCTGCCAGCATTCCGGCGGGGTTGTAGTACGTTGCCCCGGCGCCGGAAGCCAGGGCGGTCATCGCGTCGCCCATCGCCACGCCGCGCCCTGAAACACCGAGTTTCAGGAACGCCATGCCTGATGCCCCTCCTTCCGCAACCGCAGCGGGAGAGAAGGCAACGACGAACGCCGCCGCCGCGGCAATCTGCACGATGAACCTTTGCAAAGGATAGCGCATGGTTACCATTCTCTCTTTCTCATAACGCCGCCGACAGCGTTATCATGTGGAGTGCTGTGGGTGCGAACGGTTCGAGCACAAACGCGTAATGGAGCGCGGGTGTCCATCCTCCCACGGTTGTGCGGGCGGTGAAGCCGATCGATGGCCGTACACCGTTGCCGCTCTCCTTGAGATCGACGCGATCGATCCCTGCCCGGAGGGCAAACGCGGACAGGAGCGGCACTTCCACGCCGGCCCGCAAGATAAATGTGGACCGGTTGGACATCTCCACCTCTGCCGCGGCGGATGCGATGCTATCGGGCAGAATGTACGACAGTCCCGCAGTTGTCAGCACCGGGAAGCGGTCCTCAGATGTCTGGCCGCTCTGGCCGTACAACGGAGAGGTGTCCCACTTGTAACGGGAATTCACGTCCCTGACGGTCAGCGCTGCTGCGAACCCCTCGCCGAGATGGTACAGCATCCCGGCGTCTATCCCGATGGTTGTCGACGAAACGTCGGTATAGAGTTGATAATAGTAGAGCTTCAATGACACGCCGATCTGCAGATCCGGGGCGACCCTGATGGCGAAACCGAGAAAAACCTGATTTTCGGATGTGCGCAACGCTCCGGTCTGACGTCCGTCCCCGTCTCTCCCGTCGATTTCCGTCACGCCAGCGTTGATGAGTCCCACCGAGAGGCCTGCCTTGGGCGGGAGCGCCTGTGTGTAGGAAATGAAATTCAGCCGGCGGTCAAGGCTCAGGATGCCGAAGGATGCGGAAGCATGGCGGTATTCCGCCGAGGGAAGGAGTGCGGGGTTGTAGTACGCGACGATATCCCCGCGTGTCATGGCCGTCATGGCATTGCCCATTCCCATGCCGCGCGCCCCGAAGCCCATCCGGCTGAACGCCCCGGGTTCGCCGCCGGTCTGCGCCTGCGCGGACGCCGCAAGCACCATCAAGGAGAGTGCAACCGCGATGCGCGTCGTCTTCATTGGAGCACCATAATTTTGCCCCACAGCGGTTCGCCTTCATCGATCGTGACGCGGTAGAAATAGACGCCGTTCTTCACCAGAGCGCCGGAATCCGTCCTGCCGTCCCAACGCTCGTCATGCTCGCCGCTCGACGTGCGCTGGGCGTTGCGCACGATGGTGCGCATCCGGTTCATTCCGAAATCGAAAACTTCGAGGGTGACCGAAGATTGTGGCCGTTCAGTCGCATAGTGGATCCGGATGGTTTCGAGCCGGGGTGAAAACGGGTTCGGATACGCGTAGGTGGAGGTGCGCGAGGGGAGGGGCTCAAACGCACGGAGGATTGTCCAGGTCGTTCCGAACGGTTGCGTGGGCGTGTCGACCGTCTTTACCAGTCCTTCGGAGCTCCCGCAATAGACGGTGTCGCCCATGACGCCCACGGAAAGGAACTGGTTCTCGGTGATCCGCTCTCGCGTGGTCTCATCGATGATGTCACCCGACCGCCGCCATGTAATTCCGCCGTCTGCCGTGCAGAACATCCCTGCGTCGGCCGCGACATACACCGTGGAGTCTTTGAACGCAAAATCGTACGCCTTGATGCCGTGAAGGAAGTTCTTCCAGGTCCGGCCGCCGTCGTCCGACATGGAGATGCCGTACTCCTGCCCCTCTCCCTCCGCAGGCCAGTTGGTTGTCCATATGCGCGTGCGGGTGCCGATGCGCTGACCGGTGATGGTTATGACCCAATCGCCCAGGATGTGCTCGGCCTGATTCTCACGCGTGAACTTCACCCAGCTTTTTCCGCCGTCGACGGATTTGTTGATTCCTCCCGCTGTTCCCGCCCAGATCGTGTCGTTGTCCTGTGCATAGACTGCGAACCCGAGGTAGTTGTTGTCCTGCCGGGGGTCGATCTTGTAGCCGGGCAGCGTGTCAGTCGGCGCTATGGAGGAGAGGATTTTTGAAGGGAGCACAATCCGCTGCCAGGTCGCTCCCAGGTCGGTGGATTTGCGGATCCCACTCGACCAGCTGGCAATCCATACCGTGCCGTCACTGAGCGAGATATCGTACGTGACATTCTGTTCGTTCACGACGATGGGGAGGAACTTCACAGTGTTGGCGCCGTAGGTCACGGAGCTGTCACCAACGGGATCCAGCGGTTGAGGGCGGCTGCTCCATGAACTTCCCAGGTCGGTAGAATAGGTGTATCCACTTCCTGTCTGGACTGACTGATTGTCTACATCCTTCGAGAAACCCGTCGAGGTCCAGACCGAATCGCCCCGGAGAGCGATGGCAAAGATACCCTTGCTGGCAAACTGCGGCACGGCGACATAACTCTCCCAGGTGCGGCCGGCATCCGTGCTTCGTGCGAGTCCTTTGCCGGTGCCGATCCACAGGGAAGATCCCTGGATCGAAATGTGCGAGACGCTGTTGCTCGGGATGGTCGCCCCAATCTGCCCCGTCTGCGCACCGAGCGCGTAGGTCGAGAGATACTTTGCCTGGGCGAACGCCTGGGATTCCGCGAGGAGCAAGGAAGCGCTTACGGCAAGGGTAGAGAGGGCGGTGACGGCGCGGCGGTTCATGCGGGCATCAGTTGATCGTGATTTGACGTGTGGTGTCTGCACGGGCGCCGGCCCGGTCAACGACGCTGAAGCGGAAGTCCTTGACTCCCGGGGTGTTTGACGAAGTGATGGAGAGCAGGATAGAATACGTTCCGTCTGAGGCGACGGAGTCCCCGTGTGCCGAGAGATCCCCATCATCGAACATAGAGAAGGGTGCCGGGGTGGTTGCGCTCAGGTTCATGAAATACACGG
>JADLEA010000374.1 GCA_020846365.1 Bacteroidota bacterium | reverse complement strand
TCATTCTGGAGAGCCTTGCCGACGGAGTTCTCGTGATCGATTCCCAGGGGATCGTCACCTACCTGAATGAGCAGGTGGTGTCGCTGGTAGGGTACAGCGGCGTGGACATCATCGGCAAACCGCTCAGCCAATTCCTGGAAGCCGGGAAGGACAAGGAAGGCAAACCCCTCCCCGACGAAGGAGATATCCAGGTCCGCTTCCGATGCAGCGATGACACCATCCGGGCTGCAAGGCTGCAGGCCAAGCCGCTGATGGACGCCGCCCGCAGGGCTATAGGAACGGTCTTTCTCGTCAGACCCGCTACTGATTGAGCAAGGAATGCGGAGGTTGTGTTCGGTTGAGCCGTCCGGTGTCCGGTCGGCTCAACGCATTGATGGACGCTGTATTCACGCGTGAGGAACAACGAAAGAACCTGCAACGTGGCATATGCACTCGTATCCGAGTTCAAGCCCTCCGGCGACCAGCCAGAGGCGATCCGCGAGCTGACCGAAGGGGTGTTGCGCGGCGATCGCTATCAGACCCTGCTGGGCGTGACCGGGAGCGGCAAGACCTTCACCATCTCGAATGTCATCGCCAGCGTGGACAAACCCGTGCTCGTGATGTCCCATAATAAAACGCTTGCGGCGCAGCTCTACGGCGAATTCAAGAACTTCTTCCCCCGCAACCGGGTGGAGTTCTTCATCAGCTACTACGACTACTATCAACCGGAAGCGTACGTCCCTACCACGGACACCTACATTGCCAAAGATGCGTCCATCAATGATGAGATAGACCGCCTGCGCCTGCGCGCGACGAGCGCCTTGCTCAGCGGCGACAGGAACGTGATTGTGGTTGCGTCCGTGAGTTGCATTTATGGCATCGGCGCTCCGGAAGAATGGGCGAGTCAGATCGTCGTCGTCCGAAAGGGGGAGCGACTGGAGCGCAACGCGCTGCTGCGCAAGCTCCTCAATATCTACTATGTGCGCAACGACTTCGAGTTTGTGCGGGGCACGATGCGTGTGCGAGGGGATGTCGTGGAAGTGATCCCCGCGTCCGAGAACGAAGAAGCCATCCGCATTGCGTTTTTCGGTGATGAGATCGAACGGATCTCCTACATTGGCGCCCTCGACGGCGCCGTTCTCGGGGAAACGGACTTCGAAGTGATATACCCGGCCAAGCAGTTCGTCACCTCGCGCGAAACTCTGGACCGGGCCGTACACGGAATCGAAGTGGAACTGGAGGAACGTCTTGCGGAACTGCGTCAGCAGAACAAGCTCCTGGAAGCGCAACGGCTGGAGCAGCGCACGCGGTTCGACCTCGAGATGATGCGTGAGGTGGGCTACTGCTCGGGGATTGAGAACTACTCTCGTCACATTGCCGGCCGTGCCCCCGGATCGCGCCCGGCGTGCCTCCTGGACTACTTTCCGAAAGACTACCTGGTGGTGTTGGATGAATCGCACGTCACGGTTCCGCAGATCGGGGGAATGTACCACGGCGACCGTTCCCGCAAAGTAACCCTGGTGGAGCACGGCTTCCGGCTTCCTTCTGCGCTGGACAATCGTCCGTTGACCTTCGACGAGTGGGAACGGATGGTGCCGCAGGTGATCTTTGTCAGCGCCACGCCGGCGGACTACGAGCTCCAGAAGTCCGGCGGCGTGATCGTCGAACAGGTCATCCGTCCGACCGGCCTCGTGGATCCCGAAGTGGAGATCCGGCCCGTGAAGAACCAGATTGACGACCTCATCGGGGAGATACGAGCAAGGGCCGAACGCAAAGAACGGGTGCTGGTGACCACGCTGACCAAGCGCATGGCGGAAGATCTCACGGAATACCTTGTGGACATCGGCGTCAAGGTCCGCTACATCCATTCCGAAGTTGATGCCCTTGAACGGGTGGAGATTCTGAGGGATCTTCGACTGGGCGATTTCGACGTTCTGGTTGGCGTCAATCTGCTCCGCGAAGGGCTGGACCTGCCTGAGGTCTCCCTCGTCGCAATTCTGGATGCCGACAAAGAGGGTTTCCTCAGATCGGAACGATCCCTGATCCAGACGGCAGGGCGGACGGCGCGCAACCTGAACGGCAGGGTCATCATGTATGCCGACACCGTGACCGGCTCTATGCAACGCATGCTGGATGAGACCAGGCGAAGGCGAGAAAAGCAGGTGCTGTTCAATGCGGAGCACGGGATCGCTCCGACAACCGTGCACAAGTCCATTAACGAGGTGCTGGCTGCCACTGCCGTCGCGGATGTGAAAGCGCAGCGGGACGCCCGCCGCGAGCGGTCAAAGATGCCCAAGGTGGCGGAACAGGTGATACGCTATTTGACGGCCGATCAACGCAAGGATCTCCTGGAGGAGCTCCGGAGCGAGATGGAGAAGGCCGCCCGTGACCTGGAGTTCGAAAAGGCCGCGGATCTGCGCGACGAGATCGAGCGGCTTGAGAAACTGGACCTCGCGCCGAAAAAAAAGTGATGTCGTAAGATCGGAAATCAGCCCGGAAGCCGTGTACAGTGTGTAGACGACTCCGGGGGTGCAATGCCGGTCATCTGCGACCGCCTGAGAGAGGCGATCCTCAGTTTTCTCTTCCCGCCTGTCTGCACCTGCTGTGCCACGCTTCTTCCCCCTCCCGGAGCGCTCCTTTGCCCGGCATGCCATTCCCGGGTGCAGACGATCACGCAAGACGATCCGCTGTTCTTCCTGGCCTGCCGGCGACTCTGTGAAGACGGACCTTGTGCGGATGTCGTCAGCGCGTATCGGTTCGAGAAGGACGGACCGGTGCAGGCGTTGATGCATGCCCTGAAGTATCGCGGGGGCACCATGGTGGGGCGGCGTCTTGGCGCACAGCTCGGACAGCTCATCCTGATGCGCCCGTGGGCTCCGATGATTGAAGTCGTTGTCCCCGTTCCTTTGCACAGGGCACGTCTGCGCGAGAGGGGGTACAATCAAGCCGAGCTCTTTGCCCGCGGCATCGGGAGTGTGCTCGGCCTCCCGGTGTCGACGTCGGGCATACGCCGGATCCGATGTACCCAATCACAGACAACGCTCGGGTATGCGGAGCGTCAGGGGAACGTGCATTCAGCGTTCGAGCCCTGCCTCCGGGGAAGGCACACGCTGCGGGGGAAGACGGTACTCCTGGTGGATGATGTCATCACAACCGGCGCCACCATCCGGGCGTGCGCGATGGCGCTCGTGGAGAAGACCGGGTGCAAGGTATTCGCCGCCTCGATCGCCCAGGCGGACCAGGACAGCTAAGGGGTGGAGGAGTTCTTCGTTGCCGGCCAGGCGTCAGACCTCTCCGCCGGATCGGCCTGCAGGCCAGGCATCCGTATGCCGACCGCCGGTTTGCCTGATGCAGCCGGTTGTGTGTTGGATTGTGATCGGGTTCCTTGACAATGGCGGGAGAGCTTGGTAAATTAATAAGAATATATCAGATTGCATTTCACACAACCAAGCACACTCTCTTCATTTCTGGACTCATGGAGGTTTCTATGGCGATAAATGTTGGCATTAATGGGTTTGGTCGTATTGGTCGTCTTGTGTTCCGCCGGATGATGCAGACCGGTGGATTCAATATCGTCGGAATCAACGACATCACCGACGCAAAGACCCTGGCGTACCTGCTGAAGTACGACTCGGTGCACGGCATTTATCCCGGCACGGTAGTGGCAGAAGCGGACGGCTTTGTGGTGGACGGCAAGAAGTACAAAGTGATGGCAGAAAAAGATCCGACCAAGCTCCCCTGGAAAAGCCTTGGCGCGGATATCGTGATCGAAGGTACAGGCGTGTTCACCAGCCGGGAGAAGCTCCAGATGCATGTCACCGCGGGCGCCAAGAAGGTCCTTCTGACGGCGCCGGCCAAGGACGAGATCGACGCAACGGTGGTGATGGGCGTGAACGACAGCATCCTCACGGGCAAAGAAGTCTATCTCTCGAACGCCTCCTGCACGACAAACTGTCTTGCGCCGATGGTCAAAGTGCTTCACGAGACGTTCGGCCTGGACCATGGCTACATGACCACCATTCATTCCTACACCAACGACCAGCGCGTACTGGACCTCCCACACAAAGATTTGCGCCGGGCGCGCGCAGCCGGGCTGAACATCATCCCGACAACCACTGGTGCGGCGCGGACGGTGGGCAAGGTCATACCGGAGCTCAAGGGCAAGCTGGACGGCTTCTCGCTGCGCGTGCCGACGCCGGATGCCTCCATCACCGACCTGGTCGCCGTGTTGAAGAAGCCCGCCACGAAGGAAGAAGTGAATGCCGCGATGAAGCGCGCGGCAGAAACCACGATGAAGGGCATCGTCCAGTATACGGAAGATGAACTCGTGTCCAGCGACATCATCGGCAACGAGCACTCCTGCATCTTCGACTCGAAGCTGACCATGGCGCTTGGCACCACGGTCAAGGTGTTCGGCTGGTACGACAATGAATGGGGATTCTCATGCCGGGTCATCGATCTGCTCAAGAAAATGGCGTGACGTCCGTGCTGTGAAAAACGCGGCTGCCGGCTCCGGTGACGGACACGGTGGCCGCATTTTTTTTGAACTCAAGGATCATACTCATGACCACCAAGACCATCGATGATGTGCAACTCGCGGGTAAGAAGGTGCTGGTCCGCGTCGATTTCAATGTCCCGATGACCCCGGATCTCAAGGTCTCAGATGATAAACGCATCGTGGAATCCCTTCCGACGATCACAAAGATCCGCTCGGCGGGCGGCGCGGTTATCCTCATGAGCCATCTCGGACGCCCGAAGGGAAAACCGACCCCGGAATTCTCCCTGCGGCCGGTCGCCCAGCACCTCGGAACACTGCTGAAGACCGAAGTGAAATTTGCGGAAGACTGCGTGGGGAAAACCGCACGCGCCGCAGTGGATGCGCTGAAGCCCGGGGAAGTGCTCCTCCTGGAAAACCTCCGGTTTCATGCAGAAGAGGAGAAGAATGACGAGGCCTTTGCTAGAGAGCTGGCATCTCTCGGGCAGGTGTATGTGAACGATGCCTTCGGGACGGCGCATCGCGCGCATGCCTCCACCGAAGGAGTCACCCGGTTTCTGAAACCTGCCG
>JADLEA010000373.1 GCA_020846365.1 Bacteroidota bacterium | reverse complement strand
TGCAGGACAGGGAAAACTACATTTGGGGGGTGTTCACGAGGTTCGATTGCGAGCGGGACATCCTGTTCACACACCAGGAACTTATTGGCATCAGTCCGGTTTACAGAGGTGTACTGGGCATCGACGCCACGTGGAAAACGGGATACCCGAAGGCGCTGACGATGACGGAAGAGGTGATGAAGAGGGTAGATGAGACGTGGGGGAAGATCTGGGGGGATGAAAAGATCTAATTGAAGATTGAGGATGGAAGATCGAAAATTGAAAATCGAGGATTGAAGATCGAGGGCACAAGATCGAAAGTTGAAGATCGACGGCTGAAGAGCGAAAATTGAGGGTCGGGGACCAGACGGTGCTTGAGAAGCAATGGTCGGGCATCGAGAACCGGGATATCGAGGATTGTGTATGAGACTACGAGACGAAAAGCTGCTACCAATTTGGGAGAAGGTGCAGGGCGGCGAGCGGCTGACGCTGGAGGATGGGCTGGCGCTGTACCGGACGCCGGACATCATCGGGCTCGGCAAAATGGCACATCATGTCCAGAAGGTCCGGAGCGGTGATGCCGTCTATTTCGTTCTGAATCAGAAGATCGAACACACCAACGTGTGCGTGCTGTCATGCAAGTTCTGCGACTTCGCGGCGAAGAAGGGTTCGGCGCGTGCGTATGAAATGACAACACAAGAGATCCTCGAACGCCTCACGCCCGACATCAAGGAAGTCCATATTACGGGCGGGATGCCGGCGGACTGGCCCTGGGAACGCTATCTGGATATCGTGGAATCCATACATCGCCACCTTCCGGATGCAGACGTCAAGGCGTTTACCGCCGTGGAAATCGACTTCTTCCACAAGAAGTTCAAGATGTCGATCGAAGAAGTCCTCCGTCAGCTCAAGGCGGCGGGAGTCCGTACCATGCCCGGAGGGGGTGCGGAGGTGTTCTCTGAACGCGTGCGGAAACTCCTCTTCAATCAGAAAATCGGGGCAAAGGGATGGCTGGAGGTGCACAAGACCGCTCACCGGCTGGGCATCCCGACGAACAGCACCATGCTGTACGGGCACGTCGAAACGCTCGAAGAACGGCTTGTGCACATGATCAAGCTCCGCGAGGTGCAGGATGAAACCGGCGGATTCCTCACGTTCATCCCTCTCGCGTTCCAGCCGGGGGAAACCGGCATCAAACCATCCCACCGGTACACATCGGCAATCGACGATCTGAAGACGATCGCCATCTCGCGGTTGATGCTGGACAACTTCCCGCATATCAAGGCCTACTGGGTCATGCTCACGGAGGAAGTTGCAAGCATCGCCCTCAACTTCGGCGCGGATGACATGGACGGTACGGTCGGCGGGGAGAAAATCGCACACGACGCCGGCGCCCTCAGCCCGATGGCGCTGAAAAAGGACCAGATCATCCGCATCATCCGGGATGCCGGCAAGATTCCGGTCGAGCGGGATGTGTACTACAACCCCCTGCGGCTCCACGCCGACCATGTCATCGGAAAGATCCCCTATCTCAACTCCATCGCGTATCATGCGCACCTGCACGCCCCGCACCACAAAATCCTTCCGGTCATTCCCAGGAGGATGGGCCTGCTCAGCGAACAGGGCATGATCGACGGCGGCCTCTTCTCGGTGATGAGCTTTGTCCAGCAGTCAGACCAGTTGGAGTCGCTCGGGTACGGACTCGCGTCCCGCGATCAGGTCAGGAGCGTCATGCTCTTTTCCAAGGAAGGGTGGCGCGACCTGGAGGGGAAACGCATCGGCATCATCGACGACACGGCCACATCCGTACGGTTGCTGCGCATCCTGCTGGAGAAGCGCTATAACGTCACGGCACACTTTGAACGCCTCCACAGCGGCGTCAATGATCTGTCGGGTCTGGACGCCGTGCTGCTCATCGGAGACGAAGCACTTCACCATCAGAAGACCGGACTGCCGGGATTTGACCTTGTGTACGACCTCGCCAGCGAATGGTATGAATGGCAGAAGCTTCCCTTCGTCTTCGCCGTCTGGGCCGTGAAGAAAAACCTCTCGGAAGAGATGAAGGACGAGCTCCGCAAGGCGTTGGTGGATTCGCTCCAGAAAAGCAGCGAGGACTACTGGTCGATTGCCAGCGCCCACGCCCGCCGGCTCAAACTCACGAAGCCGGAAACCGTCGACTATCTCGAAGGATTCACCTACTGCCTCGGCGAACGGGAACGAGAGGCCATCAGCCGGTTTGCGGAAATGGTGGAAGAGCTGGAGAAGGCGCAATAGAGCATGGGTGCCGCTATGGAAAAGAGAAGCAGAGAAAGAGGAGGATGAACGGATGAAGCTGGAGAACGTCTACGGGAAGGCCCGGGCAGGCGGGAGACTGACGCGGGAGGAAGGCCTGGCACTCCTGAAACACGGAGAGCTTCTGGATCTGGCCGAGTCTGCCAATGAAGTCCGCTTCCGGATCAACCCGGATCCGCACGTGACGTTCGTCATTGATACCAATCCCAATTACTCGAACGTCTGCACCATCGACTGCATCTTCTGCGCCTTCTACCGTCACCCGGGCGATGAAGGGGAGTACACGTACAGCGTCGATCATATGATTGCGAAGTTCAAGGAATCGGCGGCGAAGGGCGCTACGACCGTGTTGCTCCAGGGAGGTGTGAATCCCGCTCTACCGCTGGACTACTACATCGAAATGGTCGAACGCACCGTAAAAGAAGTGCCGCAGATCCATCCGCATTTCTTTTCAACGTCGGAGGTGCTGGGAATGGCCGAGGTCTCACGGCTCACCGTGCCGGAGGTGCTCAAGCGGCTCTGGGATGCGGGTCTGCGCACGATCCCCGGCGGAGGCGCCGAGATCCTCTCGGACCGTGTGAAGAAGAAGATCAGCAGTCGCAAAGGAACCAGCGCCGACTGGCTTTCCGTTATGCGCGAGGCACACCGATTGGGGTACAAGAGCACGGCGACCATGATGTATGGGCACCTGGAACAGGATGAGGATATCATCGAGCATCTTGAGGTGGTCCGGGCCCTGCAGGATGAATACCACGGGTTCACGGCGTTCGTTCCATGGAGTTTCAAGCCGGGCAACACGCCGCTGGAAAAAATCATCCCGCACTACGCAACCCCGACACGGTATCTCCAGATGATCGCGCTCTCACGTCTCTATCTGGACAACGTGCCGCACATACAGGCGTCTTGGTTTTCGGAAGGGAAGAAGACCGGACAGATCGCCCTGCATTTCGGTGCGGATGATTTCGGGGGGACGTTGCAGGAAGAGAATGTGCACGCGGCCGCAAACTTCGTCAATACCACGAACACCGGGGAGTGCATCCAGATGATCCACGATGCCGGGTTCGTGGCGGCACAACGGGACACGCTGTATCGCATTCTGAAGACGTATCCGCCTCCGGCTGAAGCGGCGTGACGCCCGGCGCGTAGAGCCGAGGATTCCCGTCGGCAGGGCGAGGCGTCAAGGGAAACCCGCTGGACGGCGCTTCGCAGGACTGGCGACTCGGTTGCACGTGCGATGGGGCGGCTGCTCGCCCGGCTCGTGCAGGCGCCTAGACCAACTCGATGGTTGGGAGCGACGCGACGACGCCCTTCTCCGCTGCCCTCGCGAACAGCATCTCGAGACCCTTCAAACCCTTCTCTCCCATATCGATCGTCAGATCGCTCACGTACATCTTCACGAACTTCTCGCCGAGCGTGACATCGATCCCGCGCCCCCATTGGAGGGCGTAGGGGATGGCTTCGCGCTGATGTGCGTAGCCATACGCGATGCTTTCCTTCAGACCGCGGGAGAGTTTCTGCGCCAGGTCCATACCCAGATCCTTGCGCACGACATCCAGGCCAAGCGGGAGAGGCAATCCTCCGCTCTCCTTCTCCCAGAATTCCCCGAAATCCAGAATCTTGTGGTAGCCGAGGGCTTGATAGGTGATCTGCCCTTCATGGATCAGGAGCCCGGCGTCCACTTCGCCCCTGTCGACCGCTCCCATGATCGCGTCGAACGGCATATCCACATGCCGGATCCCTTCCGTGAAAGTGCGGAAGAGCAGCGTGGCCGTCGTCAGCGGCCCCGGTGTTCCGACCAGCTTGCCTTGCAGTTCCTTGAGGGAGGTGAACTTCCTCGAGATGATCACAGGCCCGTATCCTTCGCCCATGCTGGCGCCGGTGCGCATCACCCAGTAGTTCTTCGAAACGGCCGGGAAGGCGTGCGCTGAAATGGCGGTGACTTCCAGCTCGGCCTTCATCGCACGGACGTTGAGCGATTGGATGTCCTCGAGCATATGCTCGATGGTAATGCCCTCGAGTTTGACTTTTCCGCTGGCGAGGCCATAGAACATGAACGCATCGTCGGGGTCCGGACTATGCCCCACGCGGATCACGCGGTCTGGATGTGCGGTCATTTCTCTCCAGTATAAATAGTGGCGATGCCGAAGGTCAGGCGTTTCTCCTTCGGACGTTGGATATCCAGCTCCCGCAGGATCGTGAGGAAGTCGTCGCCCTCCGGGAATTGCATGACGGTCTCCGGAAGATAGGTGTAGGCGGCCCGGTCTCCGGAGATGACCCTTCCCAGAAGGGGAAGGATCCGGCGGAAGTAGAAGAAGTAGAGCTGCCGGAACGGAAATGCCGACGGTTTTGAGAATTCGAGAATGACAAGCCGGCCGCCGGGTCGAATCACCCTGCGCATTTCCGCCAACCCCTGCCGTAGGTGCTCGAAGTTCCGCGCGCCGAAAGCGACAATGGCGGCGTCAAAGCGATTGTCCGGGAACGCGAGGTGCTCGGCTTCGCCTGTCATCAAACGGATGACCCCCGTCGCGCCAAGCCGCTCAATTTTCTCACGCCCGATGGAGAGCATCTTCTCCGCGATGTCCACGCCCGTGACCTCGCGCGGTTTCAGTCGGAGCGCCGCGATGGCAAAATCTCCCGTGCCGGTGGCAACATCCAGAATGCGCTGCGGCTGCAGATCCAGGAGCGTGTCTATGGCCTTCCGGCGCCAATAGAAATCCACTCCTCCGCTGAGCAGGTGATTCAGAAAATCGTACCGGTACGCGATGGCATCGAACAGAGAGCGGACGTAATGCTTTTCCAGGGAGCGAGGTGGAGTTGTGAGTGACAGGTTATGCGTGTGAAGCCGACGCAACTCCAACATACGGAATATGATGCAAACTTCCAATCTTGACTTTCTCGCCCTCTTCCCGTATCTAGATGTATGAAACGGAATCTGCTCGTACGTTTACCCGGGGGAAAAGACCGCACCTATCCTATTCTGATTGAACCGGGAATCCTCAGACGGCTTCCCACAATCCTCCGCGAGCGGTGGAGTGGCCGTTCGCTCTTTGTCATCTCGGATACGAATGTCAACCGGCTCTACGGAGATTCGCTCACCCGTTCGCTCAAACGGATCGGATACGACGCTGTCCTTGTCGAGGTTCCCGCCGGAGAAGCTTCGAAATCCATCGACGTGTACTACGGGCTTGTGACCGCGCTGTTGGAGAAGAAGATTCGACGGGGAAGCATTGTCGTTGCGCTTGGCGGCGGAGTTGTCGGAGATCTGGCCGGCTTCGCTGCTGCAAGCGTGTTGCGCGGCGTAACGTTGGTGCAGATACCCACGAGTCTCCTGGCCCAGGTGGACAGCAGCGTCGGAGGGAAGGTAGGGATCGATCACCCTCTCGGCAAGAACCTCATCGGAGCATTCCATCAACCTTCTCTGGTCGTCATAGATCCCACGGTGTTGAAGACTCTCCCTGCCGCAGAATTCCGGAACGGTATTGCTGAAATCGTCAAGATTGCCGCGGCACTTGATCCGAAGTTCTTTGCATTTCTCGAGCGGCGGGCGGGAGAATTCGATCCCGCCAACAGAAGTTTCATGACTTCTGTCATAGCCATGGCAGTCGGCCTGAAAGCTGCGGTCGTAGCGAGAGATGAAAAAGAGACCGGCCTGAGGAAGTCTCTGAACCTCGGCCATACGCTGGGCCACGCCATCGAGGCCGCCACGGGATACCGTCTGCGACACGGAGAAGCCGTGGCGATCGGGATGGTGCTGGAAGGCCGCATAGCAGCCATAACCGGCCTGCTCTCGATGCGCGACTACGTCCGCCTGGAGCGTCTTCGCCTCGCCGTCGGACTCCCTACCCGGCAGCCCGACCGGTTGCACATGAAGAAAGGGCTCTCCTCCCT
>JADLEA010000372.1 GCA_020846365.1 Bacteroidota bacterium | reverse complement strand
TGAAAAACCTCGTTAAGCTCATGGCTGCCGCGTGTGTTCTTCTGATGACCACCTCGGCATCGCGGGCGCAGGTCTACGAGACTACCTGGATGTCGGTCGGCACGCTGCACAACTGGTATGCAAACTACGGATGCGAGAAGGAAGAGGGGCGGGTGTTGAAGCAGCAGGACGGCCTCCAGTGGGACGCCATCTATGCAAACCAGGACATGCAGGCCGCAAAGGGTATGTGGATCGGCACCGCCAATTATCAGGACAATGACGGTACCGTCTATCCGTTCAAAGTCATCAGTATCGGACCGCGTTACAGCGGCAACAACGCCTTTATCCCGCAAGTGTTCGACCTGGTATCGCGGTTCGAACCGCCCGTTGTTACGGTGGACGGGGTAACGTCGTATGGCAAGCTCGTCGACATCAAGCGGGTCGATCCGGCCATTACGGGCGACCGGATGATCGTCAATGAAGTCGAGACCTCGATCGGTCTTCACATGACCCGCAAAATCTTCCAGTTCAGCCAGCAGTACCACGACAACTACATCATCAGCGACTACCGCTTCACGAACACCTCGGGCAAGCGGCTGGATTCCGTGATGATTTACTTCCAGTACCGGCTCGCGGTCTGTGCAACCACGCGGTACGTCATAGGCAACGCGACGGGGTGGGGGATCAACACCATGCTGGATGTCCGTGGAGACGGCGTCAAGAACGATGCGGACGACGCAGTAAACATCCCGGGTGTGTACTCCGCTCCCCATATGCGCATCCAGTATGCGTGGCATGGGAAGTATCCCGGCTTTACGCAATATGACAATCTTGGCGGTCCCATCTTTACTCCTGCCTCGACGAGCAACTACGGCGATACCAGGGATACCGTCGGCCGGTTGGGCGCCTCGCAGTTCGTGGGGATTGCCACGCTGCATGCCGACGTATCGGCCACGGATTCGTCGGATGATCTGAACCAGCCGTCAACGACCTCGCATGAAGGTTCCGACGAACCGTTGACGAATGCGGACGCCGACATGTTCAATTCCGCGCGCATGACCGCCAAGTGGGGGTGGATGCGCAAAGGGCATGTCACGCGCCATGCTGACAGGGTGGAGCCGACGGGAGCCTTCAACACCCCCACCGGCGATCCAGCTCTCGGCACGCCCGGTGGGTGGTCCAACGCGAACGGCTACGGTCCGTATACCATCGAGCCGGGTCAGGACATCCGGATCGTGCTCGCCGAAGGGGCGGCCGGTCTTGACCGCGAGCACCAGCTCTCCGTCGGCCGCGCGTATAAGGCCAACCCCGTCGCGGCCCAGGCGTTGGTCAAGAACAATGCGGTGCTCTCCGGCAAGGACTCGCTCTTCCAGACATTCCGGCGTGCGCTCGCGAATTTCAAATCGGGCTTCAACCTCGCAGCCGCCCCCATGCCGCCGAAGTCGCTCACCATCACGTCGCAAGGCGACAAGATCGCACTGGAGTGGGACGTGTACGATGCGGGGGATCCGAACTTGAAGGGTTTCAGGGTGTATCGTGCGCAGGGAAGGTACGATGGCGACTACACCATGCTCGCCGACCTGCCTGCTACGGCCCGGGGATTTAATGACGTCACCGCCGCCCGCGGACCGGCATACTACTACTACGTAGTCGTTGTCGGTGATCCGGCGCTCAACACAGGCGGAGGATTCACGCCCCCCGGTGTCGCCCTGACCAGCAGTCGCTTCTATGCGCAGTCCTATGATCCGGCGTTCTTGAAACGCATGGCAGGAGACCAGGATACCTCGAACACCTGGACGAACGGGCGGTGGACGATGGATGATATCCGGATTGTCCCCAACCCGTTCAGCATCGCCTCGGCGGCTGCCACGCTGCGCTTCGATCAGGAACCGGACAAGATCGCGTTCTTCAATATTCCCGGGTATTGCAAGATCCGGATCTATACGGAACTGGGCGAACTGATCAACGAGATCGATCACGCGGACGGAAGCGGTGATGCGTACTGGAATTCCGTCACGTCATCCAAGCAGGTGATCGTGAGCGGGATCTACCTTGTGGTCTTCGAGAACACCAAGACCGGTGAGCGCGTAATCAAGAAACTGGCTGTGATTCGCTAAGAATGCGGAGCTTCCCATGAGAACGATTGTCACATTCGTTGTGCTGGTGGTCTGCTGTGCCATAGTCTTCCCCACGGAAGGCATGGCGCAGAAGAAGCTCGCACAGACCGGCATGAAATTCCTCAATGTTATGCCGGATGCGCGCGCCGTGGGGCTGGGTGAAGCATTTACTGCCGTCTCAGGCACCTCGTCTTCCCTCTTCTATAATACGTCGGCGATGGCCCGCCTGGAGGGCACTGCATCGGTATCCCTCTCCCGCACCAACTGGATAGCCGATATCAATTATGTGTACGCGTCTGCTGCGTTCAAACCCTTTGAGGGGGAGTATGGCGTCGTGGGGGTCATGTTCCAGATCGCCAACTACGGCGACTTCGAAGAGACCGTGCGGTGGCCGAATGATCTCGGCTACCTGGACCTGGGGACATTTAAACCGACGAGCTATCTGTTCGGCGTGGGTTATGCCCGCGCGCTGAACGACAAGTTCTCCGTCGGTGGGAACGTAAAGTACGTCCACCAGTCGCTCGGCGATGCCGTGAACGCGCTCGGCCCGGCCGGAGAGCTGATTCTCGATGAGAACGGCAAAGTGGTGAGAGCCTCGAACAGCACGGGTGTCTTTGCCTTCGATTTCGGCATACTCTACTATACAGGGTTCAAGAGCCTGTCCTTCGGCATGACGGTAAGGAATTTCTCCAAAGAGGTGACCTACATCAAGGAAGGATTCCAGTTGCCGCTGACATTCAGGATCGGTATGGCGATGAACCTGCTGGACCTGACCGAGGTCGACGCCACCGAACATCAGTTCCTCCTGGCAGTTGACGCGGAGCATCCCCGCGACTATCAGGAACAGATCCGCGTCGGCGGGGAATACCTGTTTATGAATTTGCTGGCACTGAGGGCGGGGTATGTGAGCGGCGGCGACGAGTACTCCATGAGCTACGGCATCGGCCTGCGCAAAGACCTGGAAGGTGTCGGGCTCGCGATAGACTATGCCTACACACCGTGGACGGTGTTTAGTGATGTTCACCGGTTCTCATTTCAGTTCTCCCTGTAGGACTGTCGAACACGCGAATGAACGAGACGACTGATAGGATCGTACGCATGAAGACTTCCATGATATACCTGATTGTGGCGGCACTCGTTGTGCTTCTGGCGGGATTGCAGACCGGCTGCAAGGAAGATCCCCCCGTCAGCCTCTATGAGGATGCCGCGTACAATACAACGAGCAAGCCAACGCCTGTCGTGAGTTCGATCGCTCCCGCAGGCAAGGGCCTGGCCGGTGTCACGCTGATCACGCTCACGGGACAGAATTTCTCAACGGTGGCAGGAGAGAATTTCGTGTTCTTCGACGGAACTGTCGCTGAGCTTCTTCAGGCCTCGGCGACGCAGCTGCAGGTACGGGCACCGGTGATGGTGAAAGACTCGATCAAAGTCCGGGTTACCGTGACCGGTGCGGACCAGGTCAGTGCGCCTCCGTTGTACTACAAACTTGAAGAATCAGTGGGCACCTTCGGCAATCTCGGCGCCAACACGGAACCGTATGCCATCACCTGCGACGCCGAGGGGAACGTGTATGTGTCCATCGTGACGAGCGGCATTGGCGCGGGAATCAAGAAAATCAATGTCGATGGGACAAGTCCGACGCAACCCTACGCCACTCCCTCCGCCGGCGTGCTGAGCTGGAGAGGTCTGAAATTCGGCGCGGGTGGCGTGCTGTTCGCGTCCGGCGTCGTCGGCCGCGACGGTGCCATCTACCAGATCCCGGCGGGGGGCGGCACCGCGACATCGTTTGTGGGTCTTGGACGCGTTGCGCCGTATGACTTTGACATCGATGCCGCCGGCAATATGTGGGTGGGCGGGGATATGGCCAATATTATCCGCGTGAAGCCGGACAAGACACTGAGAAACTTCCCGTTCCGGGCCGTGATCAAATCCGTCCGGGTCTTCGACAACTACCTCTATGTCGGCGGGCGCGTCGACACGGTGGAAAGCGTCTGGCGTTTCCCACTCGCCGGCGATACCCTGGGCACGGCGGAGAAGTACTATGATCTGACCGCCAACTACTACGGTGCGAAGGTCAATGCGATAACGTTCGCCCTGGATGGCGACATGTTCATCGCCACAAACCCGATTGCGGGCTCGTTGCTGATGGTGCATCCCGACAAGAGTGCAGAACCGTTCTATCCCGGCCTGCTCTCCCAGGAAAACATCTTCCTCAGCTACAGCAACGGCACTGAGTTATATCTGTCCCGCACCGGTCCGGCGGCGGACGGCTCGGACAAGCGAGTGATCAGAGTGTACACGCAGAAACAAGGGGCGCCGTACCATGGCAGGCCCTGAGCATGTCTGCAGGACGCAGAGGAGAGAGCCATCATTCAACCACATCACATCATCACAGCTAAGGAGCGCAACATGAAGGCAATCGTTACCGCTACACTTCTGGCAATCGTGCTTGCATTCGGTTCGGCTTCCGCACAGTGGCAGCACATGGGAGTCTTCCCGGCCGACACCACCCACGATTCCTACGTGCATGGCATCGCGGTGGCACCGGACGGCAATGTGTGGATTCAGCCGTATGCAACGTACACCCGGGACAGCATGTACGTCGCTTCCGACCAGAACAAGTACGTTGCCATCCGCGTGTTGTATGTCCACAAACCGGACGGTCAGCAGGCCTCCTTCTCCCCGATCAGATTCGTCACGATCGGCGGAGTCACGGACACGCTCGGCGGGTTCACGACAGCGGCTGGCGTCTGGACCGCAAAGGCCGGAGCCGGACTACGCACCGATCCTGATGGCAATATCATCGCCATCTATCGTGATATGATGTACAAGATCGACTACAAGACCGGCGAAGGCATTGCAAAGGTTCAAGCGGCCGATCCTACCGCGACCGGCGCGAACCTGACCGGCGTTGCACCCGGCGTCGACAGCCTCGGCTATGTCTACTGGCGCTCCGTAGGCCCGGGCACCCCGCTCAAGATCTATGACAACAACCTCACGCTCGTCGGGAATGCCCTGGACACCGCATTCGGGTACTCCCGTTCCATCGAAGTGTCCAAGGACGGCAACGTCATCTACCACGCCGGCTACGACAAGGTTTACGTGGGTGAATACACGTACAACCCGACATCGTTGACCTACGAAATGACGGACACACTGCTGCGCGGCATGGTGGTGGAGTCGTTCACGTGGCACAAGCAGACCGGTTTGCTGTGGGTGGCTTCCGGTTCGTACAATGCCCCGTTGCCGAACAGCTTCCCGGGAACCATCACGAACTGGGATACGGCAATGTGGTATGGCTACAACACCACGACCAAGATGGTGGAGGATAGTCTCAAGTGGGAATTCCAGGTACCCAGAAACGTCAACGAACGTCCGCGCGGCCTTGCGTTCAGCGTGACCGGCGATACGGCGTACGCGATTGTGTTCGGCGCGCGGAACCACCCCGGCGTCCGGTGGTACACAAAGATCCCCACCAGCGTCCAGCCCATCAACGACGGCGTCCCCAGCGGCTTCTCGCTCTCGCAGAACTATCCGAATCCGTTCAACCCCACGACCGAGATTCAGTTCGCGCTTGCGAAGACCGGTTTCACCACGCTGAAGATCTATGACTTGCTTGGCCGTGAAGTGGCCACGATTGTGAACGAGAACCTGAATGCGGGCTCGTACAAGATCGGGTTCAACGCGCACAACCTGGCCTCCGGCACCTATATCTATTCACTGGTGTCTGGCGACTTCCGGATGAACAAGAAGATGATCCTGGTGAAGTAGGCACACGATCTCGCACAGAAACGCAATTGCAGAGGACACAGACGACACACAAAGATGCTTTTCGGTTTTGTGTGAGGACGTAGAGAGAGGCATCCGTCGGTCATGTGACGGATGCCTCTCGTTTTTTCCGGCGGATTCCGTATATTATTGCAGAGCCGTAACAGGCAAAACCACGTTTGTCGAATGACCGTGAGACCTCGCTGATTATGACGCACTTTTCCAAGCTGCTGTCCGTCGTTCTGCTCCTTTCCGTCCTTGTCCTGTCAATGAGCGCACAGACCCCTCCCAAGCGTGAGTTCCGCGCGGCGTGGGTTGCCACCGTTACCAATCTGGACTGGCCGACGCCTTCTCTCCCGCCGCAAGAACAGCGTGACCAGCTCGTC
>JADLEA010000371.1 GCA_020846365.1 Bacteroidota bacterium | reverse complement strand
ATGGGGTGCCCGCATTCGTACATGACGAAGTTGGTGATGTCCACGATATTGTTGATCGGTCGTAGGCCAGCCAGGGTCAACCACTCGCGGAGCCACTTCGGAGAAGGGCCGACACGCACGCCACGGATCATCCGGGCGGCAAATCGGGGGCAGAGCTCATGATCCTTCACCGTCACGGAGAGATACCGGGAGATCGGTTCACCGCCTTCCTTGAGACGAATTCTGGGCAGCGTGACCGCTTTCCCCGTAATCACCGAGAGCTCGCGCGCAAAACCGATGTGGCTGAGGCAGTCGGGCCGGTTCGGAGTGATTTCAACGTCATACACCACATCGTCCAGGCCGAGATACTTCGCCAGTGGTTGCCCAGGTTTCGCACTTGCATCCAGGACGAGAATTCCGTCCCCATCCTTGCCGAGATCGAGTTCAAGCGCCGAGCAGATCATGCCGGACGATTCGACGCCCCGCAGGGATACTTTGGAGAGCACAAAGGGTTTGCCGGAAGGATCGTGCATGCCGCGCGGCACGGTCGCACCGACGAGCCCAACGGGGACCTTCTGTCCGGTCTGGACATTCGGGGCTCCGCAGACGATTTGCAGCGTTTCCTTTCCCACATGGACACGGCAGACCGTCAGACGGTCCGCTTTCGGGTGCCGTTGGACGTCCAGCACTTCTCCCACGACAAAGCCGTTGTAACGATCGCCGGGCTTCGCTACCGATTCGAATTCGAGCCCGGTCATCGTCAGCCGTTCCGTGATCTCGTCCGGGGAAAGCCGGACCTCGGTGTACTGCTTGAGCCACCCTTGTACGATGCGCATAGGTCAGAATTGGTTAAGGAATCGCAAGTCGTTTTCGTAGAACAACCGGATATCGTCGATGCCGTGCCGCAGAAGCGCGATGCGTTCGATACCCATGCCGAAGGCATATCCCGTGTAGCGCTCGGAATCGTAGCCCACGGCTTTGAAGACATTCGGGTCCACCATGCCGCATCCGAGAATTTCAAGCCACCCGATCTGTTTGCACAGTCGGCAGCCCTTCCCCCCGCAGACAAAGCAGGAGATATAGATATCCGCGCTCGGCTCCGTAAACGGGAAGAATGTCGGACGGAAGCGGTACTTCGTCGCGCTCCCGTAGAATTGTTTGATGAACGATATCAGCGTCCCTTTGAGATCGCTGAACGTGACGCCCACATCCACGTGCAGACCCTCGACCTGGTGGAAGAGGCAGTAGCTGCGCGCGCTGATGGCTTCGTTTCTGTACACTTTTCCCGGCATGATGACGCGGACCGGGGGCGCGTGTTCTTTCATGACGCGGATCTGCACCGGCGAGGTGTGCGTACGGAGCAGGGCCGTGCGGTTCAGGAAAAACGTGTCCTGCATGTCTCTCGCGGGGTGATCCGGAGGAAAGTTCAGCGCGCCGAAATTGTGATAGTCGTCTTCGATCTCCGGGCCGTCGGCGACCCCGAAGCCCATGGAAACGAAGACCGCCTTGATTTCATCCAGCACCTGCGTGAGGGGGTGGCGTGAGCCGAGCGGCGGGCGCCGGCCGGGAAGCGTAAGGTCGAGCGCAGGGGCCGCCTGTACATGCGACGCTGCCGCGGCGAGTCTCTGATCGAAGAGCGCCTGAACCGACGTCCGGAGGTCATTGAGGTGTTTGCCCAGAAGAGGGCGCTGATCCGCCGGCACGCTGCGCAGCGCGTCGAACAGCTCCGCGATTTTCCCTTTGCGTGCCAGGTACGTTACCCGGAATCTCTCCAGCGCGGAGGAATCGCCTGCCGCGTGGAGATCGGTTTCTGCCTGGCGCCGCAGGGCATCGATCTGATCAAGCATGGGAAGCGTACTCCAGAAAGTACGAATCTTCCCATACGCGAACGCACGATCGTCGTCGTATGGGAAGATTCCGTGTGAATCAGGCGAGGGCGAACTTGACCACTTCGGCGAATGCCGCCGGGTTGTTCGCCGCGAGATCGGCAAGGATCTTGCGGTTGATGTCGATCTCTTTCTTGTTGAGTGCGGCGATCAGCCGCGAGTACGTTGTGCCATGCAGTCTGGCTCCCGCATTGATGCGGGTGATCCAGAGCTGGCGGAAGGTCCGTTTCTTCGTCCGCCGGTCACGGTAGGCATACTGCATGCCTTTGTCGACGTGATGTTTGGCAACGGTGAGGACCTTGCTTCTCGCTCCCCAATAGCCTTTCGCCTGGCCCAGGAGGCGCTTGCGACGGCGATGGGAGGCAACTTTGTTCTGCGAGCGTGGCATAAGTTGCTCTTGTTCCTTCGTTGTTATGGTGAGTATAGAGGACGGACGGCAATGGCCGGCCGCGGGGAATTCCCCCTTAAATATTCAGCATGCCTCGCACCGACTTTTCATCGGATGTGGCCACATAGTGTGTCCCGCGCAACTTGCGTTTTCTCTTCGTCGATTTCGACGTCAGAATGTGGCTGCGGTATGCTGTGGCGCGCTTGACCTTGCCGCTGGCGGTAATCTTAAACCGCTTCTTGGCGCCGGCGCGCGTCTTGCTTTTTGGCATGGTACTTCCCTTTCCGTATTGGGATCGTCCGATTCCGGACCGTGGTCAATTCACAACGGGTTTCACATCAACATCTGCTTCGGGCTTCTGTTCCGCCTTCGCTGCCTTGGCGTCTGCTTCTTTTGCTGCCCCTTCCTTCGCCTCAGCCTTTTTCTTGCTCCGATCGGGGACCAGGATCATGATCATGCTCCGCCCTTCCATGTGGGCGGGTTGATCGATTTTGGAGATGTCGCTGATGCGCTCCACAAGACGGGCGAGCAGCACTTCTCCCTTCTCTTTGTAGGTGATCTCGCGTCCCTTGAACACCACCGTGGCCTTTACTTTGTGCCCATCCATCAGGAAGGTCCGGGCATGGCGCGTTTTGAACTCGAAATCATGCACATCCGTATTGGGGTGAAAGCGCAACTCCTTCAACAGGGACACATGCTGGTGTTTCTTCTGCAGCTTGTCCTTTTTGGCTAATTCGTATTTGAATTTGCCGAAGTTGATGATCTTGCACACTGGTGGTACTGCATTGGGCACGATCTCCACGAGATCGGCTTCCCTCTCCCGGGCCATGGCAATGGCCGCTGCCGGAGTCATGACGCCCAATTGGCCGCCGTGCTGGTCGATGACCCGTACCTCCTGGACACGGATCTCTTCGTTGATGCGAGCGCGTTTCTCCTTGCTAATGGATTTGCCTCCTAAGGTGTGAGTGATTTTGTTTCCACGTGTTCCCGAAGCGTCCGGATGAACTCATCTCTCGGCACCGCTCCCTGATCGCCTGCCTTGTGCCGACGGACTGACACCGTACCGTTTTGTTTCTCCTTCTCTCCGACGACGAGCATATACGTGACCTTCTTGGTCTCCCATTCCCGAATCTTGTAGCCGATCTTCTCGTTTCGCTCGTCGATCTCTGCGCGCAGCCCGGCCGCCACGAGCGCGGTAAAGACTTCCCGGGCGTATTCCGCATGCGCTTCCGTGATGGGCAGGACGACTGCGTGGATCGGGGCAAGCCAGAGCGGAAACTCGCCGGCGAAATGCTCTATCAGGATGCCGATGAACCGCTCCATCGAACCGAACGGGGCGCGGTGAATGATCACCGGACGGTGCTTCTGACCGTCGCTCCCCGTGTATTCCAGATCGAACCGCTCCGGCATCACGTAGTCCACCTGCACCGTCCCCAATTGCCAGGTACGGCCGAGGGCATCCTGGACCATGAAATCGATCTTGGGCCCGTAGAACGCCGCCTCACCGATGCCGATAAAATAGTCCAGCTTCATGGCATCCGCGGCATCCTTGATGTCCCGCTCTGCTTGTACCCACTGTTCCTCTGCGCCGCCGTATTTGGTGGTGTTCCCCGGGTCCCTGAACGAGAGACGCGTCTTGAAATCCTTGAAGCCCAGCGTCCCAAAAACGAGCTGTATCAGTTCAATGACATCGCAGAGCTCCGCCTTCAACTGATCCTGACGGACATACAGGTGCGAGTCGTCCTGCGTAAACGAGCGCACGCGTGTGAGCCCGGTGAGCTCCCCGGACTGCTCGTATCGGTACACGGTCCCGAACTCCGCCAGCCGGATGGGCAGATCCCGGTAGCTTCGCGGTTTCGCAAGATACACCTGATGATGGTGCGGACAGTTCATCGGCTTCAGCAGGTACTGCTCGTCCTCCACCTGTATCGGCGTGAACTGACTGTCTTTGTAGTACGGATAGTGTCCACTTTTCTTGTAAAGGTTCAGGTTCCCGATATGGGGGGTCACGACGGGAAGATATCCCCGCTTGCGTTGCTCTTCTCTCAGGAAGTTCTCGAGGGACTCCCGCACAATCGTTCCCTTGGGCATCCAGATGGGCAGTCCGCCGCCGACAATGGGTGTCAGGAGAAACAACTCGAGCTCCGCCCCCAGCTTCCGGTGATCCCGCCGCTTCGCTTCTTCCAGCCGGTGAAGGTAGTCTTCGAGTTCCTTTTGCGTCGGGAACGTGACGCCGTAGATGCGTTGGAGCATCTTGTTCTTCTCGTTCCCGCGCCAGTACGCACCGGCGACATTCAGGAGCTTGATGGCTTTGATCCTGCCGGTGGAAGGGATGTGAGGACCGGCGCAGAGATCCGTGAATTCTCCAGAATGGTAGAAACTGATCTGTTGGCCTTTGAGGCCGTCGAGAAGTTCAAGTTTGTACTGATCGCCCTTCTTCGAGAAGTAGGCGACGGCCTGGTCCCACGCTTTCTCTTCACGCTGATAGGGAACATCCCGTTTGGCGAGTTCCAGCATCCGCGCCTCGATCCGGCCCAGGTCGTCCTGCGTGATGGAGTGATCCCCGAGGTCCAGATCGTAGTAGAAGCCGATGTCGATCGGCGGGCCGATGCCGAACTTTGCGCCGGGAAACAGGGACTCAATGGCTTCGGCCATGAGGTGTGCGGAGCTGTGCCAGTATGCCCTGCGTCCTTCCGCATCCTTCCAGGTCAGGACGCGGACTGAGGCATCCTGCTGGATTGGCCGGGCCAGGTCTCTTGTGTCGCCGTTCACCGCGACCGCGAGCGCTTCGCGTGCGAGTCCCTTGCTGATGCTCTCGGCGATCTGCAGTCCGGTTACCCCCTGGTCATACGACCGTTTGGAACCGTCCGGAAGCGTTATGGTGACGTGGTCCATACTTGCTGGCGAATGAAGTGCAAAAAAAAATCCCTGACGTCGGGGACGCGCGGGACTGACGCTGTGACGCGTTGTGGGCGATACAGGAGTCGAACCTGTGACCTCTACCATGTCAAGGTAGCGCTCTAACCAACTGAGCTAACCGCCCGGTATTCACACGCAACGACCGCATGATGCTGCTCGTACCGAGGGCCGGACTTGAACCGGCACGGGCCTTGCAGCCCAAAGGATTTTAAGTCCTTTGCGTCTACCAATTCCGCCACCCCGGCCCGTCAGTTGTGCCCCGGGTGTCCTCCAGAGCCAATGTGCGGGGCCTTTACGTCCTTCAGCGTACGCTGTAACACCAACCTGCCCAAGCACATGGCCTTGTCAGGTAAAGGTAAAGCATTCACGCTGAAAAAGCAAGTCATGTGCTTGGTTTGGCAGGTTTCGCCGGTCACCCCATGACTCGGATGAGAGGCGCATCGCCTGCGACCCTGGGGAAACCCCTCCTGGAGCCCCCGTTCACCGTGGCCCGGGGAATGCATGCCTGTGCAAAAACGACACGCCCGGACTGTGTGGCCGGGCGTTATTCATCTCGATCGGAAAGCAGAGGCGACGATCGGATTCGAACCGATGCATAGAGGTTTTGCAGACCTCCCCCTTAGCCACTTGGGTACGTCGCCGTGACGTCTTCCGTACCAGAACAAAAACCCCGCCGCCTGGTGGGATTGGGGGCGGCGGGGTTGCCTAAAAGAGGAAGAGTGAAACGGTGGCCCGGCGCGATTGCCGATGCCCCCTGTCCCGTTGACGCGGGACAGAGCGGGAAACGGGATTCGAACCCGCGACATCAACCTTGGCAAGGTTGCGCTCTACCAACTGAGCTATTCCCGCGGTGCTACGACAAATATACGTAATCACCGCCTGCCAAGCAAGGACTTTCTCGATACCGTGCACTTGCCATTTTGCACACGGGCAATATACGCGCGTCGGGAAAGAAAGTCAAGTGCAGTTCGCCGACGCCTTGTCTCGTGCGTCAAGCAGATCAACATACGACCCGCCGATCAGCGCCGTTTGTGATACGGAAAAGGCCGCTTTCAGCTTTTCCATCACTTCCGAGGCCGTTTTCTCGTCGGTCTCGACGATCTCGAATTCCAGAAATTCGCCCAAGCCCTCCACACGGTCCAGATGAATCCGGGCGGAGCCAAACAGATACACACTTCGGTTCTTCCTGACAATGCCGCGAATACCAAGCGCCTGCGCCAGCTGGCCCTGTAGGACGTCGGGGTCAGGCACGGCCATCCGCGTGTACCTGCTCCACCGCGCCGCGCGGTCGTCCTCCCTTTCATAGTAGATCAACTCCGCGCCTCTACCTTCGATCCGGCGGAGTTTCAGCCGGCCCCGCGAAACAACGAAGTAGATGTCGGTCTGATCCAGGGTTTCGGCGCATGACAAGCCCAGGGAACGCGCCGCCTGATGGGCCTTAGCGAGGGATTCCGTGCCACACTTGAGCTCGAGGTTGGTGGCCACGGCAGCGAATCAGCGGGTCACTGAGAGGATTTCGTAACGGAACATGCCGACGGGGACCTTCACTTCCACGACATCCCCTGTTTTCTTGCCAAGCAACCCCTTGCCGATCGGAGAGCTCACGGATATCTTGTTCGCCTCGAAATCGGACTCTTCGGGCGAGACGAGCAGATACTCGCAGAGTTCGCCGGTCTTCAGGTCTTTGAGTTTCACTCTGCTCAGGATGTAGATCTTGTCATTGGGCAGGTCGCGTGCTTCAATGAT
>JADLEA010000370.1 GCA_020846365.1 Bacteroidota bacterium | reverse complement strand
TTGCCGCTACCGACCTGCTGGAACTCTGTTTCTCTCGACCGTGTTCGAAAGTACGCAAGGCGTTTCGCCATGGACCGCATCTATCTCGATCATACTGCCACCACGCCCCTCGCCCCAAGCGTCCTCGAAGCCATGCAGCCGTATCTCACCGGTGAATTCGGGAATGCGTCTTCGGCGCACTGGTTCGGGCGGAAAGCAAAGGATGCGCTGGAGGGAGCGCGGAACCGCATTGCCCGGGCGATCGGAGCAAAGCCATCGGAACTGTTTTTCACGAGCGGCGGGACGGAAGCGAACAACCTGGCCATACAGGGTGCGCTCCGCGCGGCGCGCAAAAGGGGAAAGACGCATCTCATCTCCGAGGCTGCCGAGCACCACGCGGTGCTGGACACGTGTGAGTATATGCGGGACGAAGGGTTCTCCGTCACTGTTCTGGAGGTCGATGCTGAGGGGCGTCTCTCGCCGGAGAGCGTGGAGCGCGCCCTGCAGCCGGGGACAGCACTCGTGTCGGTCATGCACGCGAACAACGAAGTCGGAACGATCCAGCCCGTCAAAGAGATTTCCCGGATTACCGTCGGCCGGGGGGTTCCCGTCCACACCGATGCAGTCCAATCCGTCGGCAAGATTCCCGTGGACGTGGAGGATCTTGGCGTCCAGCTGCTGACGCTATCGGCACATAAGATCTACGGCCCGAAGGGTATCGGCGCATTGTACGTCCGCCAGGGGACGGCGTGGGAACCCGTTTTCCACGGCGGGGGACAGGAGCGGGGGAAGCGGCCGGGGACGGAGAACGTGGCTTCTGCCGTAGGTTTCGCCGCAGCCGTGGAGCTTGTGCTCGAAGAGAGGGAGAGGGAAATGCAGCGGTTGCAGCTGCTGCGCGACGCGTTGCAGCGCGAATTACGGGCTGCGTTTCCGCGGATCCTGGTGAACGGCCATCCCGATTTCCGTTTGCCACATCTTCTGAGCGTCTCCTTCGACGCCGGCGCCATGCCGATGGAGGGGGAAATGCTGGTCACCAATATGGATCTCGAGGGCGTTGCCGTGTCCAGCGGCTCAGCGTGCACGTCGGGGAGCGTGCAGCCATCTCACGTGTTGCTGGCGATGGGAAGGGATCCTGGCACGGCCAAGGCGACGCTGCGCTTTTCTTTCGGCAGGGGAAACTCCCAGGAGGAGCTTCCCATCGTTGCCGGCATTGTGCGCCAGGTTGTGGAACGCATGACGAAGGTCACGCGGAAGTAGCGCTGCCCCGCCCGGGGTGTTGTCGCAGGTGAGTCAAAGGTGTGTCTTCAGCGCAATTGCAGAGCCACGGTCAGAGCGTCGCCGCCAGCGCAATCCACTCGTTTTCCCGGACCTCCTCCCGCACGGTGAACCCCTCTTTGAGCAACGAGGCAGTCATCCCATCCCTGTCCCCCTGTAGGAGTCCCGCAAGGAGAAGCGTGCCGTTCGGCTTCATCCGCGAGCGCATCGCAGGGAGGATGGGGATCAGGACGCTTCGCTGGATATTGGCGATGACCAGATCATGGCGGAGGGAAGGCGCGGCCGTGATGTCTCCGTGCAGGATCGTCAGGCGGTCGCTGACACCGTTCCGGTGGGCGTTCTCCATCGCATTGGTGTAGGACCATTCGTCGATGTCGAGTGCGATCGCGTTTGCAGCCCCCAGTTGCAGCGCGGCAATCGCCAACACGCCGGTCCCCGTGCCGACATCCAGCAGCGTGCACCCCGGACGCACATAGCGCTCCATGAGGTTCAGCATCAATCGCGTGCTCTCATGGTAGCCGGTGCCGAACGACATCTTCGGGTCGATGGTGAGGACGATTTCTTCGGGGCCCGCCTGGTACGGATGCCACGAGGGGGTGATCACGATCCTCGGACTGACCCGGAGCGGCTGGATGGTCTTTTCCCATTCATCATTCCAGTTCCTGTCGGGGAGCGTCTGGATTCGGATATCGGGGACGGGTTGAGAGCTGGATCGCACGACCCATGCGACAACGCGGCGGAATTCTTCCTGGAGTGCCAGCGACCATCGCTGTTCGGGTACATAGCATTTCAACAGATCGTCGTCCTCCCAGAAGCCTTCCACGCCCAGCTGGCCAAGGAGTGCGATCAACTGATCGCGGAGATCGTCCGTTGCCGCTATCCCGATTTCAATCATGGTCCGTCCTTTGACGGTAGACCACATGGGTGACTACCGTGCCGACGGCCGCGAGGCTCTCGCCGCTGCAATGCTCAGGGATGTCCTGGTGCGTATGCCAGTAGCGGTGCGTCAGATCCGGGTAGTTGAAATCGATGATATCAATCGTCTTGATCCCGGCTTCATTCAGCGGCACGTGGTCGTCCAGGATCTCTTCTCCGCGCTCATGCACGAACTGCGTTATCCCCAGGTCGCGCGCCGTGGACCAGACAAGGGAGACGATATCCGGTGCAAATTTCACGGAATGCATCTCTTGGGGAAGCTCGAGGTAGGTATCGCCCACCATATCCAGAAGGATGCCGAACCGGGGGACGTACTCCGGCGGTTTGGTGCGCGCAAAGTAGCGCGATCCCAGGAGATAGCGTGCGTGGTCAAGTTCCTTGCCGTAATCCTCGCCGTCGAACAGGACGATGTCCACCCCGACCGGCGGAGGGGTGCTGTGAAAGAGCGAGGCCATTTCCAGAAGCACTGCGACCCCGCTGGCGGCGTCATTGGCGCCGAGGATCGGCTCATTCCGCCGCTCCTTGTTCTCATCGCGGTCGGCCATCGGGCGTGTGTCCCAGTGTGCACACAGGAGGACGCGTATCTTTGCTTCGGGCCGGAAGGAGGCGATGATGTTCGTCAATCGAAGAGTGACCCCTTCGTATCCTTCGGCTGTGAACTCCTGGAGGCGCACCTGGTCTGCGAACCCGCGGAGAGTTTCCGAGAGGTACGCTCTGCACGCCGCATGCCCCTTCGAATTGGGATTTCGTGGGCCGAAGGAGGTTTGCTTGAGGAGGTAGGAAAACGCCCGTTCGCCGCTGAAAACAGGGGTTGCGAGAGGTTGGTTCGTCACTGTTGGAGGAGTTGTGGGTGGGGGCGACTTAGCTTGCTGGTTCTGGCCCTGTTGCGAACATCCGGCGGTCAGACAGAAGGCGAGGACGCCTGTCGTATGGAGAACGCGTTTCCACATGAGTATGCTCCGCGAATGCGTCAAAGTAGTGAAATCAGGTCCGAAAAGCAAAGAAAGCGGACCGCAACCTTTGACCTTGCGTTTTCGTCTTAGGAAATGAGCTGCTTGAACCCTCTACTCAATTCGGGAGACTACACCATGCGACTGCTGCGCAACAACATGCTGCTGATGCTGATTCTGGCCCTGGCGTCCGGCTACGCCACGGGGGGAGAAAAACAGTTTGAACGGAAGTTTCAGGTCAGTCCGGGAGGGACATTGTCCCTCGAGACCGATGCCGGGTCCGTCTCGGTGACCGGTGCCAGCGGGAACGAAGTGGTCGTGATGGCACGCATCGAAGGCCGGGATCGTGACGTTGAGGCATTCACCATCGACGCGAAACAGAACGCGGGGGGCGTGGAAGTCACCGGTCGCGCGCCGAAGAGTTTCTGGCGCATGTTGCGGGGATCGGATTTTGACGTGGAATTCATCATCACAGTACCCAAAGAGTACAACCTCCGCCTCAACACATCGGGAGGAATCCTCCACGTGGCCGATCTGAAGGGGAAGGTGGAGGGAGGAACTTCCGGAGGCAATATCCAGCTGAAGCAGATCGAAGGGATGACCACGGTCGAGACGTCGGGCGGAGACATACAGGCGGAAGGCCTGAAGGGGAACCTGAGTGCCGAAACCTCAGGCGGTAGCGTGAAAGTGCGTAACGTGACCGGCTCGGTTATCGCCGAGACCTCTGGAGGGAACATCGTCGTTGAGGAGGTGGACGGCAAAGTGAGTGCCGAAACCTCAGGCGGGAACGTCTCCGTGAAGGTCCGCGGTGCCAACAAGGGCGTTCATGCGGAAACCTCAGGCGGCAATGTCACCATTGCGATAGGAAGAACGGTGGGTGGGATGATTGATGCATCCACGAGTGGTGGAGACGTGATCTGTGACCTGCCCATCACGGTATCAGGCAAGATCAGCGAGTCGCGGATCAAAGGGACGGTGAACGGAGGCGGAGAGCTCATTTATGCGCACACTTCCGGTGGCAACGTCCGTATTAAGCCGCTGGACTGATCTTCGGGGGTGCTGTTCTCGTGCGGTGCGCCATCTGCCAGCGCCCGGCTGCGGAGTCCATCCCGGCCGGGCGCCGGTGTGTTTCAGGCAGCTTGACACCCGTCCCGTTCTTTGTTAGCTTGTATCAGACTTTCACTACCGCGGGAGGCAATCATGTTCTGTCCTGAATGCAAGGCCGAATATATCGAAGGAATCACCGTGTGTCCGGATTGCCGCGTTCCGCTCGTCGCCGTCCTCCCTCCGGAACCCGACCATACGAGTGAGAAACTCGTGTGCATACTCACCACCTTCAACGCAGGGGATGTCGCGCTCATTCGCTCGATCCTCGAGGGAACCGAGATCCTGTATACCTTCGAAGGTGAAACGTTCAATGAGATCTATCCGCTCGTTCAGCCCGTGCGCTTGTTCGTGCCGGAATCGCAGGCCGCGTCCGTAAAAGAGCTGCTCAAGGACGCGCAGATTCATTTCCTGGGCGTCTCCATGAACGAGGACTAGACTGTTCGCGTGAGTCTCCCCCTTGTTGTCCTTATCGCCGTCCTTCTGTTGATTGCGATCCGCAAGATCGGATCGTTCAAATTCGAAATCTGGCAGGTGATGTTGATGGGTGCCGGAGCGGTGCTTGCCGGCGGCGCCATTGCGCCGGCTGCGGCCCTGGCCGCCATCGACATGGACGTCATGCTCTTTCTTCTCGGGATGTTCATTGTCGGAAGGGGTCTAGAGGACAGCGGATACCTTGCGCACGTCTCGTACAAGTATTTCAGGAGGGCGCGATCGCGCGACACCCTGGTGCTCATGATACTGTTCGGCGCAGGAGCGATCTCGGCCCTGCTCATGAATGACACGCTGGCAATCGTCGGGACACCCGTGGCCCTGTTGCTTGCCCGGAAGCACTCCATGCGGCCCTCCATGCTCCTGCTCGCGCTGGCCTTCGCGATCACCATCGGCAGCGTCATGAGCCCTATCGGAAATCCCCAGAATCTGCTTATCGCCGTCCACGGCAATGTCCCCCAACCGTTCCTGACCTTTCTGCGGTGGCTGCTTCTCCCGACCCTCCTGAACCTGGGTGCTGCGTTCCTCGTGCTCCGGTGGCTGTACGGTGACGATTTTCACGAGGCGGAACTACGGCACTCGCAGGAGCCGATCCGGAATCATGACCTCGCCGTCCTCTCCCGGATGGCGGTGCAGATTGTTCTCCTTCTGGTAGGTGCGAAGATCATCATCGGGATCATGGGGACCGGTGACATCCTTCGTCTTCCCCACATTGCCCTGGCGGCCGCCCTTCCCATCCTGGTGGGGAGCCGGCTCCGGTGGAGGGTGCTGAGGCGGATTGACTGGCAGACGCTGGTGTTCTTCGCGTCGATGTTTGTGTTGATGGAAAGCGTCTGGGAGACCGGGTTCTTTCAGCGGATGCTCGGTGAGCTCCCGTGGGATCCCCGTGCGCCAGGAGTGATCCTGGGCGTGAGCGTTGTGCTGAGTCAGCTCATCTCCAATGTGCCGCTCGTGGCGTTGTATCAACCACTGATCCTTCACGCCGGCGCCGGCGTGCCCGAGCTCATGGCTCTCGCTGCGGGAAGCACGATTGCGGGAAACATGTTTGTCATGGGAGCCGCCAGCAACATCATCATCATTCAGAATGCAGAGAAACGCAAAGGTGGCACCATTACGTTTCTGGAATTCGCGCGGGCCGGCATTCCGCTGACGCTGCTCAATATCGGCATCTACTGGGTCTTTCTCCGGTTTCTGTAATCCTGCACAAAGGGGAATAGCATGACTGATCAGGATGTCTATCTTTTCCGGGAAGGCCGGCACTTCCGGCTGTATCAGGAACTCGGCGCGCACCCCGGTCTTGAAAACGGCGCACAGGGCACGTGGTTTCGCGTCTGGGCTCCTAATGCCGAATCAGTACACGTTATCGGCGATTTCAACTCCTGGTCCAAGGACGCCCATCGGATGCGATCACGGAAGGACTCCTCGGGTATCTGGGAGCTCTTCGTGGAGGGCGTCGGTCAGGGGGCAGTCTACAAGTTTCACATCCGCTCCATACACAATGGCTACGCCGTCGACAAAGGCGATCCGTTTGCCTATTACTGGGAAGTCTCGCCTCGAACCGGCTCGGTGGTCTGGGATCTGGACTATGTCTGGAAGGATGCCGCCTGGATGAGCGGCCGGCACGAGGCGAATGCACTGCACGCGCCGATGTCCATCTACGAAGTCCACCTTGGATCCTGGCGCCGGGTGCCGGAGGAAGGGAACAGGTCCCTGACGTATCGCGAGACGGCGCCTTTGCTCGCCGCGTATGCGCGGGAGATGGGGTTCACGCATGTCGAGTTCCTTCCGGTGATGGAGCATCCGTTCTACGGTTCGTGGGGATATCAGACGCTGGGGTATTTTGCGCCGTCGAGCAGATTCGGGTCGCCGCAGGATTTCATGTACCTGATCGATGTGCTCCATCAGCACGGGATCGGCGTGATCCTGGATTGGGTCCCTTCGCACTTCCCCGGCGATGAGTACGGCCTGGCGTACTTTGACGGGACCCACCTTTTTGAACATATGGACCCCCGGCAGGGCTTTCACCCCGACTGGCAAAGCTACATCTACAACTACGGGCGGAATGAGGTGCGCGCCTTTCTGATCAGCAGCGCGATGTTCTGGCTGGATCGCTTTCACATCGACGGGCTGCGCGTAGATGCCGTTGCTTCCATGCTGTACCTCAACTACTCGCGGGCAGAAGGTGAGTGGGTGGCGAACGCGTTTGGAGGCAAGGAGAATCTGGAGGCGATCGCTTTCATCAAACAGCTGAACGAAGCCGTCTACCAGTACTATCCAGACGTGCAGACGACAGCCGAGGAGTCCACAGATTGGGCGATGGTGTCGCGCCCGGTGTACGTCGGCGGGCTCGGTTTCGGGATGAAATGGAACATGGGATGGATGCATGACACGCTTCAGTACATCAGCAAGGATCCCCTCTTCCGCAAATATCACCACGACCAGCTGACCTTCATCATCTGGTACGCCTTCTACGAGAATTTTGTCCTGTCGATTTCCCATGATGAAGTCACCCACGGCAAAGGATCCCTCGCCGGGAAGATGCCGGGAGACGAATGGCAGAAGAACGCCAATCTACGCCTGCTCTACGGGTATATGTTCGGTCATCCGGGAAAGAAACTGCTCTTCATGGGAAATGAACTGGGCCAGTGGCGTGAGTGGAGCCACGAAGAGAGTGTCGAGTGGCATGTGCTGGCGTATCCCTACCACAGGGGCATCCAACGGTGGGTGAAGGACCTCAATGCTCTCTACCGGTCTTCGCCGCAGCTCTACGATCGGGATTTCTCCAACGAGGGATTCTCGTGGGTGGATTTCCACGACTGGGAGAACAGCGTCATCAGCTTCCTGCGCAAGGATAAAGAGGGAAGGCCGATGCTGGTTGTCTGCAACTTTACGCCGGCGGTCCGGGAACAGTACCGCCTGGGTGTTCCGGTGCCAGGCTACTGGAAGGAAGTGCTGAACAGTGACAGCGAGATATACGCCGGGTCGAACGCAGGGAATGCGGGTGGGGCATGGACCGAACCCTGGCCGTCGCATGGTTTCGACCAGTCGCTCAGGTTGATCATCCCGCCCCTGGCGGCTGTCTTCTTCGTCCCCCAGACGTGAAGGAGCCCCCGAAACCAAGGCCGGATATGCAAGCCGGAAGTGTGTGCAAGGACGCGCACGGGCTGCGTTGAGAGGGCAACGCGCGGTCTCTCTGTCTCAGTACGCCTTCCGGATTCCTGCCAATACGGCGCCGATGCCGTCCTGAACATTCCGGTAGACACGGGAGCTTCCCGGGTGGTTCTGCATCAGGACGGAAAACGCGAGCCATTCGCCTTCCAGAGTCTGCACATATCCCGAGAGGGCTGTCACGCCGCTGAGCGTGCCTGTTTTTGCGCGCAGATTCCCCTGCGCCAGGGTTCCCTGCATCCGCCTGCCAATGGTCCCGTCCACTCCGGCGATGGGGAGAGTCTTGTAGAACAATGGAAAGCTGGCAGAATCAGCATACATGTGTTTCAACAGACGGATGATCGTGGACGTCGACGTAAGGTTGTACCGGGAGAGGCCTGATCCGTCTGCGATGGCGATGGCATTGGTATCCACGCCGGCCTGAGAGAGAAACTCATAGACAAGGCTGACGCCCCCGCGTGCCGATCCGGGTGCGCCGTGGCGGCGCGCAGCAATCGTCTTGAGCATTGCCTCCGCCGAAAGATTGTCGCTGACCTTGTTGAGAAACGTGAGGATCGTGTCTATCCCATGTTCGAAGGTGATCAACGGCGGGAGGTCCGTGTGGAGCGAATCAATGGTGACCCGGTTCGTTGCGACGCCATAGTTTCTGAGCCGTTCCGCGAAGACGGTGCCCGCATACAATTCCGGCCGCCAGACACTGAGCTGATCCCTTCGTGTCCTCCAGGTGATCCCCATCTGCCCCTGCACGGTGATCGTGTTCAGTCGCTCCTGCCATTTGCGTGACACGCGCAGCGGGTCGATCACGGAATCCGCGATCGTGACCGCCGTGTTCTCGACGGGAGTGTATGCCGTGGGGGGATCGAGCAGGACCCATGGCGGATCGCCCGGGGTGGACGCGGGAATGACGTCAACGGTGATCGTGTTGTTGTTGAGCATCAGGGGTGAGAGGAACATCCCGTAGGCCTCCGGTTCTTCATCCCAGGTCCAACCGGCTCCCCAGTACAAGCTGTCGAAGAACCGCGTGTCCACTGCAACATCCCAGGTACGCCCGGGGGGCAGGAGCATCGCGCAGGAGCCGGCAAGCGAATCCAGGTCGGCGGTGGAAAGGATCGGATCGCCGAAGCCGGTGATGATAATGCGGTTCGAGGTGGTATCGGCGGCCACCGTGGTTGGAACTGTTGCGGTGGTGCCGAGGAAATGTAGCGCCGCGGCGGAGGTGAAAAGCTTCTGGTTGGAAGCGGGATTAAACAGCATGTGTTCGTTCAGTGCGTAGAGCTCTTTGTTTCTCGTGAGGGAAACGACCTTCACACCGATGTTGGAGGGAGGAAAAAGGGAATCGACAAGGAGCGCGTCGATCTGGCTCTTGAGTTCCGATGAGGATGCGACGCTGAGCGTGGACAGCGGCGGGGGCGGTGCGAGGAGGATACGATCAGTTCCGGCGCAGCCGAGCAACATCGCTGCGGCGAGGACAACGGACACAAAGCGCAACATGGGAGACCTTTCGGCGTAGAAAGACGGGACCTACAAAAGGCAAATTCGAGAACTTTTTCAGCAAATGCAACTCATTGATTGCCACGCGGAATGTAGGTATATTTATTGTTCAGAATCATAATGGTGGTGAAGACCATGCTGGCATTTTTCCGAAAGCTCTTCGGAAGCAAACATGAGAAGGACGTCAAGCTCCTCCTTCCCCTGGTTGCGGAAATCAACGAACATTTCGAGGCGTACGCCGCGCTCTCTGACGAGCAACTGCGTGCCAAGACGGAGGAATTCCGCGGGCGCATCCGGGAGGCAATCCAGGACGTGGAAGCCCGGGTGGCAGAGCTTCGCAAACAGCTTCCGGAGGCGTTGGAGGGATCTGCCCGGGAACAGATCCTGGACCAGATCACCGAGCTGGAAAAAGAGCGGGACGAGATTACAGCCGGGGTGCTGGACGAATTGCTGCCCGAGGCCTTCGCCGCGGTGAAGAGCACCTGTCAGCGCTTGAAAGACAGGGGAACCACTTTTGACTTGCTCGGCCGCCCGGCGGTGTGGGATATGGTGCCGTTCGATGTCCAGTTGGTCGGGGGCATGGTCCTGCATCAGGGCAAGATCGCGGAGATGGCGACGGGAGAGGGGAAGACCCTCGTTGCGACCATGCCCATCTACCTGAACGCCCTTACCGGCCGCGGAGTCCATCTCGTGACGGTCAACGACTACCTGGCAAAACGTGACAGCGTCTGGATGGGGCAGGTCTATACGTTTCTCGGTCTCACGGTGGGCTGCATCCAGAACACCATGGACTCCGCGCAACGCCGGCGTGAATATGCCTGCGACATCACCTACGGAACGAACAACGAGTTTGGCTTCGACTACCTCCGCGACAATATGGTGATCGACAAGATCGATCTGGTCCAGCGGGAACACTACTACGCGATTGTCGACGAGGTGGACTCGGTGTTGATTGATGAGGCCAGAACACCGCTCATCATCAGCGGTCCGACAAAAAGCGAAGACCACAAGTTCAATGAGATGAAGCCGTCAGTGGAGCGGATCGTCAACGCCCAGAAGACGTTCATCACGAAGGCCGTGGCGGATGCCGAGCGCTTGCTGGCAGAGGGAAAAGAGGAGGAAGCGGGCGTCCATCTGCTCCGGGCTTCGCGCGGGTTGCCCAAGCATCCGCGCCTCATGAAGGTCTTCAGCGAACCCTCGAACAAGAAACTTGCCCAGCAGACGGAAATCGAGTACCTGCGGGATCAGTCCCGCCGCATGCACGAAATCGATGACGAACTCTACTATGCCATCGATGAGAAGAACCACCAGATCAATCTCACCGAGAAGGGGCGTGCGTTTCTGACGCCTATCGTGGGCGACAAGGATTTCTTCGTGCTTCCGGACCTGGGCACGGAGTTCAGCATGATGGAGAATGACGATCAGCTCTCCGCAGAACAGAAACGGCAGAAGAAGGATGAGCTGAACCTGTTGTATGCTGAACGGAGCGACCGGATCCACACCGTGACGCAGTTGCTGCGCGCCTATTCGCTGTACGAGAAGGATGACGAATACGTGGTCAGCGACGACGGCAAAGTGATGATCGTGGATGAGTTCACAGGCCGGCTGTTGCCCGGGCGGCGCTATTCCGACGGACTCCACCAGGCGATCGAGGCCAAGGAAGGCGTCAAGGTCGAGCGGGACATGCAGACGCTCGCGACCATTACCCTGCAGAACTACTTCCGTCTGTACAAGAAGCTGGCCGGTATGACCGGGACTGCAGAGACTGAAGCGGGCGAGTTCTTCGACATCTACAAACTGGATGTCGTGGTGGTTCCGACGAATCGCACCATGATCCGCGACGACAAGGACGACTTCATCTACAAGACCAAGCGCGAAAAGTACAACGCCGTGACCGAGGAGATCGACCGCATGCGCGCCGAAGGGCGGCCCGTGCTTGTCGGTACTACCAGCGTCGACGTGTCCGAAACGATCAGCAGGATGTTGAAACGGAAGAACGTCGCGCACAACGTGCTGAACGCGAAACACCATCAGCGTGAAGCCGAAATCGTGGCGTATGCAGGTCTCCCCGGCGCCATCACGATCGCCACCAATATGGCGGGCCGCGGTACCGACATCAAACTCGGACCCGGCGTCCGCGAGGCGGGCGGTCTTCATATCATCGGCACGGAGCGCCACGAGGCGCGCCGTATCGACCGCCAGCTGCGCGGCCGTTCCGGGCGGCAGGGTGACCCGGGCTCCTCCCAGTTCTTCCTGTCCCTTGAAGACGACCTGATGCGCCTGTTCGGCAGCGATCGCATCGCGGGCATCATGGAGCGGATGGGACTCAAGGAAGGCGAGGTGATCCAGCACCGGATGATTACCCGGTCCGTGGAGCGCGCACAGAAAAAGGTGGAAGAAAACAACTACGGCATCCGCAAACGCCTGCTCGAGTATGACAACGTCATGAACCAGCAGCGCGAGGTGATCTACACGCGGCGCCGCAGGGCCCTTGTCGCTGACAGGATCAAGGAGGACATTCTCGATCTGGTGGAGGAATTCGCCCAGCGACTGGTCGAGAAGCACTACGAAAACGGCGACATCCAGCTCCTGCAGGATGAGCTGCGTTCGTCCCTGCTCGTGGATCTGGCCATCACGCCCGAACGCTGGCAGGAGATCGGGCAGAGCGGCGTCATGCAGGAGATCATCAAGGCCGCAACCGAGTTCTATCGCCGCAAGGAGGAGAAGCTCGGTCCCGAATTGATGGGACAGATCGAGAAGATGGTTGTGCTGCAGGTGATCGATGAGAAGTGGAAGGACCATTTGCGCGAGATGGACGACCTTAAGGAAGGCATCCACCTCCGGGCATACGGACAGAAAGATCCGCTTGTTGAATACAAGACCGAGGCATTCAGGATGTTCATGGAACTCCTGGATCAGATCAACGCCGAGGCAGTGACGACGGTCTTCCGGTTGTTCCCCGCACAGATGCAGCAGCTTCCCCTGCGCGGTCCGCAGCGTCCGCAGCAGATGCGGATATCCCACGACGCGACCGAAGGCATGGGATACCGGCCGAACCGCGAACCCGCTCCCGGCGCAGCCGGCGCGGCCGCTTCGGGCCCCGACCAGCCCCCCCGGGCCGGAAAACCCCAGCCCATTCATGTCGGTGAGAAAGTAGGCCGCAATGATCCCTGCCCGTGCGGCAGCGGAAAGAAATACAAACAGTGCCATGGACGTTGACCGATCACGTTGATCAGCAGAAGGGCCCAACCAGATGAAGAAAATCGAGGCAATCATCAGACCATTCCGCATCGATGACGTCCGTGAAGCGCTGGCGGAGATCGGCGTCAGAGGCATGACGCTCACGGAGGTGAAAGGCTACGGCCGGCAGAAAGGTCATACCGAGCTCTACCGCGGCTCGGAATACCAGATTGACTTTCTGCCGAAGATCAAGCTGGAGGTCGTCGTGCCGGACAACCTCGAAGAACAGGTCGTGGACGCCATCGTGCGCACTGCAAAGACCGGCCAGGTGGGCGACGGCAAGATCTTCATCAGCAACGTGGAGGATGCTGTGCGGGTGCGCACAGGTGAGTCGGGAGAAGCGGCACTGTAATTGAAGATTGAGGATCGAAGATCGAGGATTGAAGATGGAGGATTGTTCATCGGGACTGAGGAACGAGGAAAACTGACGAACGTGGAAGATCCGGGAGCGAAGACTGCTGAATACGGCACCTTCAGGGCTGGATATGTGACGATCATGGGAGAGCCCAACGTCGGGAAATCCACCCTCCTGAACCGCATCCTCAAGCAGAAGATCTCTATCGTCAGCAGCAAACCGCAAACAACCCGCCACCGGATCCTGGGCATTCTCACCGAAGAGTTCTACCAGGTCGTTTTTCTGGACACCCCCGGTATCATCAAACCGCGGTACCTGCTCCAGGAAGCGATGATGCAGTTTGCGGGCCGGGCCATCGCCGATGCCGACGTGCTGCTCTTCATGATCGATGCGCTGGATCCCAAGACCGGTTCGGACCTGGCGCACGCAGAGGCATTTCAAAAGCTGCAGGAACTCCGGAAGCCCGTCATCCTCGTGATCAACAAAGTCGATCTTGTGCCAAAGCCCACTCTCTTGCCGGTCATCTCCTTCTACTCCCAGGCGTTTCCTTTCAAGGAGGTGTTTCCCATCTCTGCGCTCACCGGAGAAGGCACGGACGACATGCTCCGCACCATCATCCCGATCCTCCCCCTGCATCCGCCTCTCTACCCGCCGGACATCGTCAGCGAGCAGAGTGAGCGCTTCTTTGTCTCTGAAATCATCCGTGAAAAGGTGTTCCGCGCCTGTCACGAAGAAGTGCCGTATGCCACCACCGTGGAGGTGCTGGAGTTCAAGGAACGTGCGAGCGGCAAGTGGTTCATCGCAGCCGACATCTATGTCGAGCGGGATTCACAGAAGGGAATCCTGATCGGCCGGAAGGGGGCGATGCTGAAAGAGCTCGGGGGACAGGCGAGAAGGGATATTGAAGAGTTCCTCGGTCACCCGGTCTTCCTGGAGCTCCACGTCAAGGTGCGGGAGAAATGGCGGGAGAAGCCGGAGTGGCTCCGGCGGCTTGGGTATGGCAGCGAGTGACACATCATGCGCGGGTGAAAATCCCTGAGCCCCCAGGGATTTTGCACTTGCCACGAAGGTCCCAAAGACGTAAATTCGTGTAGACATAGCTTTTCACTTATCCAGAACGGCTGAGGGATCAGGCCCTGCGACGCCGTAGCAACCGGTTCTGCCTAGCCTGCAGAATGTCAGGTGCTAACTCCTGCCCCGGTATTGCCTACGGGGAAAGATGAGGAGAAGACGCATACGAATATCCCGTAGCCTCTTCCGATCATCAGAAGAGGCTTCGTCATTTTCTGCCACCAGAGAGAGGAGCATCCTGTGCGTCTTCAAACACAGACCATTCACACCGGCGTTGACAAGGACAGCGCCTACAACAGCATCATGACGCCGATCTATCAGACGTCCACGTTCCGCTTTGAAGATATCGGACGGACAAAAGGGTATGATTACACCAGGACGTCGAATCCGACCCGCAGGGCTCTCGAGGAGAATCTCGCCGCCCTTGAAGGAGGGGCCGGAGCAGTGGCCGTGGCTACCGGGATGGCGGCGATAACCACGACGCTGCACCTCTTCAAGTCGGGGGATCATATCATCTGTACGCACGATTGTTACGGCGGGACAGACCGCATTCTCCGGACCTATCAAGAGCTGTTCAATCTGCAGGTCAGTTACGTGAACCTGCAGGATCCTTCCGCCCTCCGTTCGGCGTTCCGGCCCAACACACGGTGCGTGTGGATTGAGACGCCGAGCAACCCGCTACTCAACATCCTCGATATTGCGGCCATTGCCGAAAGCGCGCATTCCCATGGAGCTCTCGCCGTCGTGGACAACACGTTTCTCACGCCCGTGAATCAGCGCCCCTTCACGCTCGGCGCCGATATCATTGTGCATTCCACCACCAAATATCTGAACGGCCACAGTGACGTTGTCGGGGGCGCAGTCATCGCAAGAACCCCCGCCTATGCCGAGCGGCTGCAGTATCTGTGCAATGCTCTCGGACAGGGGGCGTCTCCCTTCGACTGCTGGCTCGTTCTCCGTGGGATCAAGACACTGGTCCCCCGCATGCGGCTTCATGAACAGAATGCTATGGGGGTCGCACAGTTCCTCGCGGGACACCCTCGTGTACGGAAGGTGATCTATCCCGGACTCACGAACCATCCTCACCACGCGCTTGCGAGCAGGCAGCAAACCGGCTTCGGTGGCATGGTATCCTTCGAGCTCGCGGGCGGCCTGGAAGACATCCATCGAGTCTTGCGGGGGGTGAAGGTCTTCGCGCTCGCGGAATCCCTTGGTGGGGTGGAATCGCTGATCGATCATCCGGAGAGCATGACGCACGCGTCGATGGACCCTTCATTGCGCGCAGCGGCGGGGATCACAGAGAACATCATCCGCCTGTCGGTCGGTCTCGAAGACCTCCAGGACCTCCTGGATGATCTTAAGGGTGCGATGCAGGGCGCCGCATAGCCGGTGCCCTCGGGGGAGCGTTGACCGGGGTGCTTCTGATGCTTACCAGCCCAGTCTGGCCTGCAGGAAGTACGACCGCGCGTTGACGTACGAATCGTGGGCGTAGGCGGCGTCGAGTTGGAGCACGCGGAACAAATTCACACCCACCCCCAACGTCCATTGACGGTCCGCCATTCCCAGCCTTCCGGAGATACCCAGCATGTCGTCCATCGCTTCCAGACGATACTCTGTCCCGATCCGCAGCCGGTCGAAGTAGTTCTCATACCGGAAATCCTGTTTCGCAACGTCGGTGATGTCCAACGCCACGTCCCATTGAGGCGTAATGGGGTGACGCGCGCCGATGTTCACGATCACCGGCAAGGCCAGCTCGTAAGGGAGATCCAGTTGCAGTAGTTGCTGCACGCCCACCAGCGCGGTATCCCCTGACTGGTTGACGATGATCTGATCAAGCTGGTCGCGGTCGTAATCCAGGGACGAATACTGAAACCGGGCCGACATGGAAGAGCGGATGGTTCCGAGCGGAAAGATGTTCTGCACGGAAAGGCCCACCTCAGTGCCGGTGCCGGGAAAGCGGTAGAGTCCTCCCAGATCCAGTGTCAGGCCCGTGATGTTGGCAGTGAAGTCGCTTCGTACTTCACTGAGCAGCTCGTCAAATGCTTCGGCGGTCATGCGTTTGGTGGAGAACCGGCGGTTCACGACCTTCAAGGCCGCACCAACGCTGAGCGACTGTGTAACGGGCATCCCATACCCGACGGTGCCGACGATGTCCAGGTAGGATATCGCGAAGGTCTTTGGCATCGCCTCGTCAAGAGAGAACGATCCGTCGGTCATGGTCACAGACTGCAGGACGGCGTTGAGCTGGGTGAGCGCCCGGTTCACTGCCATGGGATCGTCAAGCGATGTGGGCACCTGGATGGCGGAAAGGGCTTCGAGCGTTGAACTCTGTATGACCTGGAATCCGGACTGGAGGTTGGCATGGACGGAGACCCCCCAGTTGCCGAACTGCCCCGTGATGGAAGGTATCACCAGAACACCGTGGGTCTTGGGGCTGGTGCTTGGTCCGATGACGTGGTCCAGGAGTTCGCGCGGAAAGGAGAGCCCGTGTTGCACGACCTGGAGAGCCCGAAGCCGCTCCTCGTTGGTCTGCGCAACGTTGAACTGATCCACCCCCCGTCTCAGATCTTCGAGAAAAAAGGCCTGTTCGAATTCGCTTCTGTTGTCCTGGAGAAAGAGGACCGCGTCATAGGTCTCGGCGGGGAGACTGGCCTGCAGGCTCGGGACTTCCAGGGCCAAGCGCTTGTGGGCGAGGAGTGCGGGGTTGTAGGTGAGTGCATTGAATGTGGTTCCCATGGCCACCTGTGCGCGGCCCATGCCGATGGCCTTGACGTCTTCGCGGTTGACGGCGACGGGCATGCTGCTCACCGGCGACAGGATCATTTGCGGCGGCAGCGTTATCGTCCGACTGAAATAGTACCCCCCCTGTGCCAGAACCGTCCACGGGAGAACCATACAGAGAAAGAGCATTTCCGCCATCACACGAGCCATAGCCGCCTCCTTCAGGTGAAGTAAGCAAAGGAAATCAGCGGTAAAGTTCAACCATGCGGCCTCTGCCTTCTTGTGCGGGAATTCAGTATATTTTTCAATGGAGAAATCCGAGCGCATACTGATCTGGATCGCCTTTGGCATCATTTCGACAGTCTGGGGGACGACGTGGCTTGCCATCCGCATCGGTCTGGAGACCGTACCGCCATTTCTCTCGGCCGGGGTGCGATGCTGTCTTGCGGCCGCTGTGCTGTACGGGGTTGTGCGCGTCCGGGGCGTTCCGATTCCTCTGACGAAAAACGCGTGGAGAGTCTATATCTCTCTCGGCATGCTGACGATCGGGATACCCTTCGCACTCATCTATTGGGGACAGCAGTTCATCCCAACAGGGTTGAGCAGCATCCTGTTCGGTGCCTTTCCACTCTGGGTTGCCATCCTCTCGCACCTGATGCTGCGCGACGAACCGCTCAATGTATTCAAGATCACGGCCGTTCTGCTCGGGTTCTTCGGCGTCGTGGTGATATTCTCGGCTGAATCGTCTCTGTCAGATCCCCGGGGTTTCCTGGGGATGGCCGCTGTCCTCGTGAGCACGTTTCTTCAGGCGCTTGCGCTCGTCATCGTCAAGAAGTTCGGGGAGCCGATAAGCCCGCTGACGATGAATTTTGTGGGTATGGGTATGGGCGGACTCTTGCTCCTGGCAGTCAGCGGCATCCTGGAACGCGGACTGGATGTTACATGGACCGGGCCCGCTGTATGGTCCCTGCTGTACCTGACACTCGTCGGCTCCGTGATCACCT